>DASTDQ010000666.1:0-2445 GCA_035710305.1 Vicinamibacterales bacterium
CCGTTCGAGGCTCGTCGCCGATCTCGACGCGCCATCCTCGAGAGCGCCACTCGAGGACGCCGTGTTCCATCCTGTGGGCGCGGAACCCGCGCGTCCTGAGCAGGTCGACCGCGTCGAGCGCCATCACGCAGTACGGTCCGCGGCAATACGCCACGACGTCGCGGCTCTTCGGCAGGCGGCGCGCGCGCGCTTTGAGGTCCGCCAGTGGCACCGACATCGCCCCCGGGATGTGGCCGGCGAGATACTCCTCCCGCGGACGCACGTCGAGGAGCGTGACCTCGCCGGCGCGTACGCGCCGAAGGAGCTCCTCGTCGCGGACGGCCTCGAGGGCGCCGCGATGCTCGAGGTACTGCCGCGTGACGAGCTCGATCTCGGCGAGGCGGCCCGTGGCGAGGGTTCGCAAGTGGAGGAGGAACTCGCCAACCCTGGCGTCGGCGAGCCGGTATGTGACGTAGAGCCCGGCCTTCTCGGCCTCGACGAGCCTGGCGGTCCGCAGCACTTTCAAGTGATGCGAAGCGTTGGCGAGTGTCTGATTGGTCTGGCGGGCGAGCGCCTCGACGGTCTTGGGCCCCTGGGTGAGCAACTCGAGGAGCTCGAGCCGGGCCGGACTCGAGGCGGCCTTGCTGATGCGGGCGATCTGCTCGTAGATGGCGGACTTGAAGCCGGGAGCGGGCATATTCAAATACTCAAACAGATATTTGAATAGTGCCCTTGCGCCCCGCCCAAAGTCAAGCCGGGCCGCGTCGCGGCCGGAATCAGTGGAATTCCGGCGGGGGCAGCAGCAGGATGTCTTCGACCGTGCCCGTGAGGTCGTCGGGCACGCGCAGCCGGAACGACTCTCGCGCCGAGGCCTCGCGGAGCTCCGCCTCGGTCACGCCGAACACCTGACGAAACACCGATGGCGCCGCCTGGATCGACAGTGCCAGCCCCATCTCGTCCTCGAAGACCGCGAACCCGAGACGCTCGAATTCCCGCACTGCCGCGGCGCGCGCGGCGGTAGGGGCGCGAAACGGAGCGAGATCGCCGACGTCGGAGGCGGTGCCCAGTTCGTGGATCGACCGTCCGGAGACCGAGCGCAGGAACACCTGGGCGGAGACGGTGCCCTGTGGCTTCGGTCGTCCGGAGGAAGTCATTCGTGTCTCATCATACGCGGGCTGGCACGAGCACTGAGTGAGGAGATCTGTCGTTCACACTTCTCGGTTCTGGCCTTCTCAGTTCGTGTTCAGTTTCAGGTTCGTGTTCGCGGTTCAGGTGTTCGAACAACTGAACACGAACCGAGAACCGGGAAGAGAGAAGCGTGAACGGCAAGGTCTCTGCTCAATTCATGTCCGGGATCAGGCGCTGAGCCAGGCGTTGAGCGCGTGCACCAGGCCCGAGCCGGTGGCGGCATCGACGCCGGGCCCCGCGGGTTGTCCCATCGCGCTCACGCCGGCCGTCACGTCGGTGGCCGTGCCTCTCAGAATGGCTTTGACCTGTGCCGGCGTCAACGTCGGCCGTTTCTGCAGCAGCAGCGCGCAGATGCCGGCCACCTGTGGAGCGGCCGCCGACGTCCCGCTGAAGACGCCCCAGCCGTCGTTGGTAGCTGTTTCGTCCTTGTTGGGCTGCGGTACGCCGCCGAGGTCGGCGTCGATCTCGCACGACGGCGGTATCGGGAGCATGATGTAGGTCGCCTTCGGCCGCATCCCGACCAGTCCGCAGAAGTCCGGCACGCGCCGTCCGGGGAAGATCAGGCTCGTGAAACTGGAGGCGTAGTCGCTCGCGCGCAGATTCACGTTCTGGTCCGCGAACACGCCGCCCACCGAGATCACTTCGGGCATCATCCCCGGGAATCCCACGTGCCCGTTGCCCGCCGAGAAGACGACGGTGACGCCGGCGGCCACCACGCTCATGATCCGCAGGCGGAGCGGCACCAGCGCCGGAGGCAGCGTCGTCACGCCCGGCAGATGGAAGCCCCAGCTGCACGAGATGACGCGCGGGTTGACTGACATCGCCCTGTCGAAGCTGAGGACGGCGTTGCCTCCCATCTTCACGCCGAACACCTGCGCGTCGGGGGCGCACGCGAAGATGTTGGCCACTTCGCCCGTGCCGTGGCCGTTCGCGTCCAGGTTCGCCGGGGGCGGCGCGTCGGCCGCCGCGATCGGGTTGAGCCGGTAGCCGTGCCTCGCGAAGTACGGCTGCACGTTGAATCCCGTGTCGAGCATGGCGACTTTGACGCCATGGCCCGTCGCACCGGCAGTTCCGAGGGGGAGCGTGCGGCGGTGCGTCGCCGAGGCGTGCATCAGCATGGCGACGTCTCCGGGGACCCGCAGGTGGAAGTAGCGGATCGGAGGCGGCAGCGGCGAGGCGAAGAAGATCGGAGGCCGCTGAATCGACACGAAGAGAGATCCAGGAACGTTGACCGGGTCCGGCTCCGGCGCGTCCTTGGCCGTGTCGATGAACTCGAAC
>DASTDQ010000667.1:0-8936 GCA_035710305.1 Vicinamibacterales bacterium
CGGTGGATGCGCTCGAACGACTCGGCAATCACCGCCTTCACGCCGAGCAGGAACGTGCCCTTGGCGGCCCAGTCGCGTGACGATCCCGATCCGTACTCCTTGCCCGCGAAGACGAGCAGCGGCACTCCGGCCTGCTGATACTTCATGGACGCGTCGTAGATCGCCATCTGGTCGCCGCCGGGCTGATACCTCGTCCAGCCGCCTTCGGTGCCGGGCGCCATCTGATTGCGGAGCCGGACGTTGGCGAACGTGCCCCGCGTCATCACCTCGTGATTGCCGCGCCGCGCGCCGTACGAGTTGAAGTCGGCGGGCTTCACGCCCTTCGCGACGAGATACTTCCCCGCCGGGCTGTCGGCCTTGATCGATCCGGCCGGCGAGATGTGATCGGTCGTCACGCTGTCGCCGAGCACGGCCAGCACGCGCGCGCCCTCGATGTCTTTCAAGGGCGCCACCGCCATCGTCATTCCCTCGAGGAAGGTCGGCTTGCGGACGTAGGTCGAGTCCGCGTCCCACGCGTAGCGGCTGCCCTCGGGCACGGGAAGGTTCCGCCACCGCTCGTCGCCGCGGTAGACATCGGCGTAGGTCCGGCGGAACATGTCGGCGGTCACCGTGCGCATCATCGTGTCCTGGATCTCGCGCTCGGTCGGCCAGACGTCCTTGAGGTAGACCGGCTTGCCGGATGCGTCATGACCGAGCGGATCGGTGGTGATGTCGGTCGTGATCCAGCCCGCGATGGCGTAGGCGACCACGAGCGGCGGTGACGCCAGGTAGTTGGCCCGCACGTCCTGCTGGATGCGCCCTTCGAAATTGCGGTTGCCGCTCAGCACGGAGCACACGACGAGGTTCTTCTCGCGCACCGCTGATGCGATCTCGTCTGGCAGCGGCCCGCTGTTGCCGATGCAAGTGGTGCACCCGTAGCCGACCAGGTTGAACCCCAGCTCGTCGAGATACGGCGTCAGGCCGGCGGCATTCAGGTATTCAGTCACGACAATCGAGCCGGGCGCCAGGCTGCTCTTGACCCAGGGCTTGCGGGTCAGCCCCTTCTCCACGGCTTTCTTCGCCAGCAGGCCGGCGCCGATCATCACGCTCGGGTTCGACGTGTTCGTGCAGCTCGTAATCGCGGCGATCACGACCGCGCCGTGGTCGAGAGCGTCGACCACGGGATCGGCCACCGCAACAGCCGTACGCGCGGACGTGGCCGTGCCCGACCCGCCCTTCGACACGACCTGCATCGTCGGAAGCGCCGTCTGAAAGGCCGACTTCGCCTTCGACAACGACACGCGATCCTGCGGACGCTTCGGGCCGGCGAGGCTCGGCTCGACCGTCGCCAGATCGAGGTCGACGACTTCCGAGTAGACCGCGTCGGGAGCGCCCTTGGTCCGGAACAGCCCCTGCGCCTTCGCATATTGCTCGACGAGCGTCACCTGCGCGCTGTCGCGCCCGGTCAGGCGCAGGTAGTCGAGCGTCATCTCGTCGATCGGGAAAATCGCCACCGTGGCGCCGTACTCGGGGCACATGTTGCCGAGGGTGGCGCGGTCGGCGATCGTCAGCGCGCCGAGCCCCTCGCCGAAGAACTCGACGAACGTGCCGACGACGCCATGCTTGCGGAGGATCTCGGTGATCGTGAGCACGAGGTCGGTGGCCGTGGTGCCCCTGGGCAGCGCGCCGGTCAGCCGGAATCCCACGACTCTCGGGATCAGCATCGAGCTTGGCTGCCCCAGCATCGCGGCCTCGGCCTCGATGCCGCCCACGCCCCAGCCGACGACCCCGAGCCCGTTGACCATCGTCGTGTGCGAGTCGGTGCCGACGAGCGTGTCGGGATAGGCGACCGTGACGCCATCGATCGTCTGCGAGAAGACGACGCGCGCCAGGTGCTCGATGTTGACCTGGTGCACGATGCCGGTGTCGGGCGGCACGACCTTGAAGTTGTTGAACGCGCGCTGCCCCCATCTCAGGAAACCGTACCGCTCCCGGTTCCGCGAGAACTCGAGCTCGGCGTTGAGCGCGAAGGCATCCTTGCGGCCGAAGTAGTCCACCTGCACCGAGTGGTCGATGACGAGCTCGACCGGCTGCAGCGGATTGACGCGATCGGGGTTCCCACCGAGCTCGATGACCGCGTCGCGCATCGCCGCGAGATCGACAACGCAGGGCACGCCGGTGAAATCCTGGAGGAGGACCCGCGCCGGCATGAACGAGATCTCTTTCTCGACCTTCGCCGACGCGTCCCACTGCGCCACGGCCCGCACGTCGTCGGCCTTCACGAACGCGCCGTCCTCGCGCCGCAGCAGGTTCTCCAGCAGGATCTTCATCGAGTACGGGAGACGCGCGACGCCGGGAAAACCGGCCTTCTCGAGGGCGGGAAGACTGTAGATCTGCACCGGCTGTCCGCCGACGCGGATCTCCGTACGAGTACCGAACGTGTTCAGGCTGGGCATGGCTCTTCGATGATATCAGGTGCGATCCCGATGCTTGTCGGTGCGGCGGTGCGAACCTGACGCGAGTCGGTGCGAGCCTGATCGGGATCGCACCGACTAAAAGACCATTACAAAACTTCCGGCAAACGCCGCCTGTGTGCGCATGTCGTCGGGCGTGATGCCTCCCGAGAGAAAGTAGAGCCGCGCGTCGCCACGGAGGCCTATCGCCTTCACCGTGCCCTGCTTGCGCACGCTGAGCCAGTGCGTCACGCCGCCGCCGGCGTAGAACAGGCCGCCGCCCTCGATCAATGTCTCGCCCTCGTGACGCTGGCGCTGATATCCCGCTCCCGCCGACACGAAGGGCACTAGGCCCCGCAACCCGCCAAAGCGGTAGACGATTCCTCCGTCGAACGTGTACTGGTCCATCTGTTCGACGGCGATCAACGACTCGGCCCCCTCGGCATCGCCCGAGATCGACGTTCGGAGCTCGGGCTGGCCGAGCGATGCGGCGCCCTCGATCGACAACCGGGGTGTGAGCGCGAAGCCGAGGCGCAGGCCGAAGAAGAGCGACGACGAGAGATCGGTCTCCGTGTCGAACAGGCGGTAGGGCGAGCCGCTCGCCGCCCGCTCGTTGGCCGGCTGCTGGCCGAGGTCAGCGCCCGTGAGAAAGCCTGCGCCGACCGAGACCTCGAGGCGCCGGATAGGCGGGGAGACTGACTGCGCGGCAACCTCAGTCGTGACGAGTGCAACTGACAGCAGTACGAACAACGGAACACGAGACGTCATTTCGGCTGGACCGTCACGTCGAAGCTCGGATTGGCGCCCCCGGACGGCGCGACGACGAGGCGCGGATGAAACGTCGCCCTGAAGTCGACGTTCACGCCCGGCGCCAGCAGGAAGCTGTCAACGTCGTAGTCATCGAGAGGCTCGACGCGTACAACATAGGGTCCGGGGGCGAGCCCCGAGATCGTGAAGGTGCCATCCGATGTCGTCGAGAAGCCCCCGACGAGCGTCCCCGTCCGGATGCTGAACGCGACGACGTGCGCGCCGAGCACGCCGGCGTTGCCGAGCCGCACGCGGCCCGTGATGCTCCCGGTTCGCGTCTCGAACCCGCCGTCGGGGTAGATGCTCGACATGCCGGCGATGTCGTCGGGTTGCAGCGTGCGGTCCGCGATGTTGTTGGTGCCCATCGAGACTGGGAACATCACGGAGCCGCTCGCCACGACGCGGTGCGAGCCGTCGGCCCGGAGCTCGGTCTCGCCGATCGCCGAGTGCCCAAGACCGAAGAAGTGGCCGATCTCGTGCGTGGCCACGGACCTCAGGTCGAATCGGCCCGGCTCGCCGGACTGCGCGGCCGACCATGTGAACCTCGTGTTGAAGAACACGTCCGATTCGACGATCTCTCCGGTCAGCGTGTCGATGGTGAAGCCGGTCGCCGCCAGCACGCGGTCCATGTCCGGCGTCTGGTCCTCGAAGCCGAACACCGAGATGTTGTCGACGTCGGAAGGCCTGGCCGACACGAAGCCGACGAACTGAGAGCCGATGGACGCCGTCGGGACCGCCCCCCACGTCTCGAAGGCACGCTGGACTTCGGCCTGGAACTGAGAGGCGGAGACGCCCGGGACGCTGCGATCGGTCGCAAACCAGCGAGGGCTCGAAGACCAGTGAATGCTCTTGACTTGCCCTCCGACGTCGAACGCCAGCTGGATGTACGCGTCGGCGCTCCCCGGGAACGCGAGGGCGATCGACAGAAGCGCGACCAGAGCCTTCAGCCGCTTGCCCCCTCGCCCCTGCCCCCTCGCCCCCTGCCCCCTGCCCCCCGCCCCCTGCTTCGAGTTCATGGCCGGCTACCCGCGACCGCGCGGACCCGCGCGGCGAAGTCTGTCAGGGAGAGCGGGCGTCTTGACGGGTCCCCTCGCTGCAGCCGCCCGGGCTCGGAGTTCACCAGCGGCGCGACGGTGACTCCTCCGTCGCCGGCGCGGATGACGCGGTACACGCCCTGGCCGAGGCCGAAAGGAACGGGCAGGGCGGGCGCGCTTCCCTTCAGGAAGAGCACGACCTCGTCGCCGCGCGCGAACCGCGGCGCCCCGACGATGACGCGGCGGTACCTTCCGACCTCGCCTCCGGGAATGCGAAAGGACACGGTCTCGCCCGGATTCCCCTTGAGGGCATCGACCACGCGAAGCGTGACGACCGTTTCAATCCTGCGCCGGCCGTCCGTCTCGAACGCCCGCAGGTCGATCACCTGCCCGTGCACGACCGTCTGCGAGGCGGCCACCATTTCGCCGAACACCGCCGGGACGACGACCATCCCCGACACAGGCACCGCGACAACAGTTGCAAGGGCCGCCAACAACGCGCGCGTGAGCATAGCTACCCCAGTTTAGAGGATCGTATCAACTGAACCTGTAGTGCCTACGACAGCCTTTCGACTGCGATTTCGCGGGCCAACCAACGGGCGGCCCGCTCCAGTAATCACAAGGACATACCACTAGTGGTCGTGATGACCTCGAGAACCGCGTCGGCCGCCCGACCGCTGGCACCCGGAGGGCCAAGCTGCTGGCGGACGTCGGCGAGGGCGTCGCGCATGGCCGCGTGCCGTGCCGGATCGGTCAACAGCGCCAGCGCCTCGTTCGCTGTTCTCTCGGGGGTGAAGTCGTCCTGAATCAGCTCGGGAACGATGCGACGCCCGGCCACGAGATTCGGCATGGCGAAGGTGTCAACCTTGATGAAAGGCTTGCCGAGCCGGTAGGTCAAGGGCGACACGCGGTAGACCACGACCATCGGCCGCTCGTGCAGTACGCACTGGATGGTGGCCGTCCCGGACGCCGTGATCACGACGTCGCTCGCGGCCAGCACGTCGTCGGTCCGATCGCGAACGAGGACGAGCCTGGCGTCGGGCTGATCGTTCACCAGGCGCGCGAACAGGGCGTCGGGCAGGTTCGGCGCGCAGGCGACCACGAACTGCGCATTCGGCACGCGGGCGCGAATGATGGGAACGGCGGCGCTCACGACGGGCACGATGCGCTCCAGCTCGTTCCTGCGGCTTCCAGGCAGCAGGGCCACCGTGGGCGCGGCCGGATCGAGGCCGCGCTCGGCGAGGAACGCCGAGCGCTCCTGGCCGGGATGGCTCATGTCCACGAGCGGATGCCCGACAAACTGCACGGCAACACCCGCCTGCTGGTACAGCGCCTCCTCGAATGGAAAGATCACGAGGACCCGGTCCACGTACGCCTTCATCGTGTCCATCCGGCCCGGCCGCCACGCCCAGAGCTGCGGGCTGATGTAATAGATGATGGGAATGCCGAGCCGGCGGATCGCGGCCATCAGCTTGAAGTTGAAGTCGGGAAAGTCGATGGCGACGAAGGCGTTCGGCCGGAGCTCCCGGGCCGCGTCGATCAGCCGGCGCAGCATGGCAAACGATCGCGGGAAGACGCGGACGGCCTCGGTCAGGCCCGTGACGGCGAAAGGCCCGTAGTCGCCGATCAGATGTCCGCCCGCGGCCTGCAGACGCCGCCCGCCGAAGCCGAAGATCTCCGCCTCAGGCGCGCGCCGGCGCAGCTCCGTGGCGAGGGCGCCGGCGTACATGTCGCCCGACGCTTCGCCGCAGGAAATCATGATTCTCAGCGCTTTTCCCTCTTCAGCGTCGCCGCGGAGAGATCGAGTTGGTCGAGCGGAATCACCTCGACATCGGTGAAGCCCGCTTCGCGAAGGTCGGGGAGAAACGCCCGCGCGTTGCCGACGAGCACCATCGAGAGGCGATCGGGACGGACGTACTGGCGCGCCACCCGCTGAATGTCGTCGGGGGAAATCGCCTGCACGCGCTCCCGATACGTGCGCACCTCGTCGATCGGCAGTTCGTAGAACACCGCGTTGATGACGCTCGTCGCGATGTCGTTCGGTGTCTCGATCGTCAGCGGGAAGCTGCCGGTCAGGTACGCCTGCGCGTCGGCCAGCTCGCGCTCGAACACGCGCTGGGCCTGGAGGCGTGCGATCTCCGCGACGGTGAGCCGCAGCGTCTCGGCGGTGGTCTCGGTGCGGGTGTTGGTCTCGGCGACGAAGTCGCCCGCCTGCTTGAACGCCTGCGCGTCCGCTTCGGCCCCGTAGGTCAGACCGCGCTCGGACCGCAGGATGCGGTGCAGCCGATTCGCCCCTTCGCCGCCGAGGATCTTCACCGCGAGGTCGAAGGCGAGGTAGTCAGGGTGCTGGCGCGGGATCGCCAGCTGCCCCACGCGGATTTCCGTCTGGACGGAGTCGGGCTTGTCGACGACGATGAGGCGACGTGTCGGCGCGGGCGGATCGACGGGCTTGGCGGCCGGCACCTCGCCGCGGGGCCAGGGGCCGAACACGCGCTCGACCGCCGCGAAGGTTTCGTCGGCCTGGATGTCGCCCACGATGGCCAGAATCGTGTTGTTGGGCGCGAAGTACTGCCGGTGAAACGCGCGCAGGTCGTTCTGCGTGATGCGCTGCAGCGACGCAGACGTGCCGGTGCCCGGACGCCCGTAGGGGTGAAAGCCGTACACGAGCCGATCGAACACGACGGACGCCACGTAGCCGGGGTCTTCGTCGCTGACGCGCAGCGACGAGACCGCCTGCTCTCGCTGGCGGTCGATCTCCTCGGCCGAGAATGCGGGGTTGCGCACGACGTCGGACACGAGGTCCATCGCGAGCGCAAAGGAGTCCTTCATCACCACGGCATTGATGAAGGTGAGGTCCGTGCCTGATCCCGTCCCCAGCGCGCCCCCAATCGAATCGATCTGATCGGCGATCTGTTCCGCGCTCCGGGTCGTCGTGCCCTGGTCGAGCAGCTTCGCGGCCAGCTCGGCGAGCCCGCCCTTGCCGTCCGGGTCCTGCGCGGCGCCCGCCTTCACGAGCATCCGCATTGTCACGGCCGGCTGCTCGTGGTGCGAGACCATCACGACCTGCAGCCCGTTGGCGAGCGACCGCACCTGAAAGGGCGGGAACCTCACCTCGCGCGCCGCCAGCGGACGCGGGGGCCGCTCAGTCGGCCAGTCTACGGACTGGGCGGAGGCTGGGAGGACGCCCAGACCAACTCCCAACACCCAACACCCAACTCCCAACACCCAACTCCCAACGCCCAACTTCCAACGCCCAATCCCCAAAGACGCTATCCGTCGACCGGCGGGGCGAATACTTCCCGCACGCTGTGCCACCGGGCGCTGCGCCGTTGGGAATTGGGAGTCGGGAATTGGGAGTTGACGCAGAGTCACCTGGAAGCTCCCTTCGGCAGGACGTGGAGCACGACACGGTTGGCCGGCGTGAAGTAGGTCTTGGCGACGCGCTGGACGTCGGCCCTCGTCACGTTCATGAAGATGTCGAACTCGCCGTCGGCCGTCGTGATGTCGTTGTGAATCACGGCGGCGTGCGCCAGATGCATCGCCTTCTCCTGGTTCGACTCGCGGCTGAGGATGTAGTCGCGCGCGAACTGGTTCTTGGAGCGCTGCAGCTCGCTTTCGGCGACCGGCGCGGCTGCCAGCTTCTCGAACTCCTCGATGAGCGCCCGTTCCGCGGCTTCCGGCGTCTTGCCGGGCTGCACGATGGCGACCGCGTAGAACAGGTTCGGATCGGCGGTGATGTTGCCGGTGCCGAACGCCGTCAGCGCGAGCCGCTTGTTGTAGACGAGCTCGCGCGGGATCCGGGCGCTCTGGCCGTCGGACATGATCTTCGCCGTGATGTGCAGCGGATACGCGTCGGGATGGCCGTCGTAGGTGACGTGATACGCGACGACGACCGCCGGCAGCGGCCACGCTTCCTCGACGACGGCGCGGCGCTCGCGCGACTGCTGCGGCTCCCGGGGGATGTCCCGCGGCACCGGGCGGCGCGCCTTCGGCACGCGCGCGAGGTACTGCGTCACCATCTGCAGCGCCTGCTCGGGGTCGAAATCGCCGACGATCGTGACCGTCGCGTTCTCGGGCACGTAGAAGGTGTCGTGGAACTCGCGCACGTCGGCGATCGAGGCCGCCTCGAGATCGGCCATGCTGCCGATCGTCGGGTGCTTGTAGGGATGCGTCGTGAACGCGTGGTCGTAGATGATCTCCGTCAGGCGTCCGTACGGCTGGTTCTCGACCCGCAGCCGCCGTTCTTCCTTCACCACCTCCCGCTCGCGCCGGAAGGCGTCGTCGTCCACGCGCAGCGTGGCCATGCGGTCGGCCTCGAGCCAGAGCACGAGCGGGAGATACTGCGACGGCACGGTCTGCCAGAACACCGTCTCGTCCTCCGTCGTGTACGCGTTGCTGCGGCCGCCGACGCCGGCGATGATCGACGTATGCGACTCGGGCTCGACGTTCTTCGAGCCCTTGAACATCATGTGCTCGAAGAGGTGCGCAAACCCCGTGCGCCCGGCCCGCTCGTTCTTCGATCCGACGTGGTACCAGACGGACACGTGGACGATCGGCGTCGAGTGATCCTCGGAGAGAATCACGCGAAGACCGTTGGCGAGCGTGGTGATCTGGTACTGGAGCTTCGGCGGACGGACCGAGGCCTGCGCCGGCACGAGCGCAA
>DASTDQ010000668.1:0-3389 GCA_035710305.1 Vicinamibacterales bacterium
CGCCTTCGCGAGTACTGCCGTCGAGTCGCCGAGGAGAAACGGCGGGCATACCGAGACGAGCAGTACTGGGGCCGTCCCGTCCCCGGCTTCGGGGATCCGGCGGCGCGTCTGTTGCTCGTCGGTCTCGCGCCGGCAGCGCACGGCGCCAACCGTACGGGCCGCGTCTTCACCGGCGATGGTATCGGCGGGTCGGGCGATTTTCTGATGTCCGCGCTGCACCGGACCGGCTTCGCGAACATCCCGACGTCGCGTCACCCGGCGGATGGGCTGAAGTTGAAGGATGCCTACATCACGGCGGCCGTACGATGCGCGCCTCCCGGCAACAAGCCGGCGCCCGATGAAATCACACGCTGCCTCGATCATCTCGATGCCGAGATCGCCCTGCTTCCCCGCCTGCAGGTCGTCGTCGCGCTCGGGAAGATTGCCTTCGATGCGTGGCTGCAGCTGCTCGCTCGGCGGGGCGTCACGCGATCGCCGCGGCCGCAGTTCGGCCACGGTGGGGTGGTACGGATCGGCGAGCCAAACAAAGGACCGCAGATCGTGATCGGGTGTTATCACCCGAGCCGGCAGAACACGAACACCGGCAAGCTCACGCCGGCGATGATGGCGGCCGTATTCAGGAAGGCGAGAACGCAGCTCCGCTGATTCTGGTCAACTCCCAACGCCCAATTCCCAACTCCCAGAAACGACGTGGAATCGTTGGGAGTGAGTTCCTTGGGAGTTGGGAGTTGGAGATTGGGAGTTGACTCGCGTCGAGTCTAGATCGTCCCCGGCTTGAGCGAGTACGTCTTGTCCTCGTTCTGCACGCGATACGCCATGTGGCACGCCGTGCACGTGGCGCCCACTTCCTTGAACGCCGCAAGCGCGGCCTGCGCGTCGGGCGCCGCGGCCGACACCGCGGCCTCGACCGCCGTGACCTTCGCCATCGCGTCCTTGCTCATCTTGATCGCATCGTCCTTCTTGGCGACGACCCAGAAGTTCTCGGCATCCGTCAATGCCTGCTTCACGGCGGCAACCTGCGTCTTGGCGTCCTCGAAGGCGCCGGACTTGATGGCCTTGGCCACCGCGCCATTGGCTGCACTGATCCGTTTCATGGCTCCCTCGAGCTCCGCAGGAGTCGTGGCTTTCTGAGCCGCGACAGTGCCCGCCAGGGCCACGAGCACGACGGTCGAATAGGTGAGAAGACGGCGCATCAAGACCTCCTTATGACGGGTGAACGGAACGCAAGACCCGTAATCGTGCCCGATTCCCCTGCCATCAGGCAAGTGCGTGACGGAGCGTCCGCGCGTCCGCGTTGCCGCCCGACATGACGCACACCACCGTCGCATCCCTGGGCAGGCCGGCCCGGCGGGCGGCCGCGAGCGTGGCTGCCCCCGCGCCTTCGGCCAGGTTGTGCGTGCGCTGTATCGCGGCAGTCACGCCTTCCCGCAGCTCCTCTTCTTCGAGCGTGACCACCTCGTCCAGCCCGGTCGTGGCCTTCAGCAGTCCAAACGTGAGGTCGAAGGTCGTCCTGGTGGCGAGCCCTTCGGCGAAGGTATCGACGCGGTCGCGGGTGACACGCTCCGGCCCCCGCCACGAGCGGGTGAACGCGTCGGCCTGCTGTGCCTGCACGCCGATGATTTGCGTCGGCAGGCCCAGGCCGCTTCGCACGATCGCGCACCCGGCGGCGCCGCTGCCGCCGCCGATGGGCACGAAGATGCGATCGATCCCGGGCTGCGCCTCGAAGACCTCGACGGCATACGTGCCGACGCCGGCAATGAGGTGCGGCTCGTTGGCCGAGTGCACGTATCGCCACCCCTCGCGGCCCGCGACCGCTTCGACGTACTCGCGCGCCTCGTCGAAATCGCGCCCGTGCTCGACGAGCTCCGCGCCGAACGCGCGCAGGGCGGCGTTCTTGTCCGGGTTGTTGCCCACGGGCACGACAATGCGGCACCGCACGCCGTGGAGCCTGCAGGCCAGGGCCAGCGACTGGCCGTGATTGCCGGTGCTCGCGGCGATCACGCCGCGCTGCCGCTCGTCGGCCGAGAGCTGCGCCACGAGATTCAGTCCGCCTCGAATCTTGAACGAGCCCGTCGGATTGTGATTCTCGTGCTTGACCCACACCCTGCAGCCGACCCACTCGTCGAGCAGCGGGTGATTGAGCAGCGGCGACGGGCGCATGTGGGCGTACACGCGCTCGCGAGCGGCAACTACATCTTCGAAGGTCGGCGGATTCATCGCACTGGCCACTGCTCACGGTCCGGCTAAAGCCGGACACTACGTCGGTCTCTTACGGCCACTGCAGCGGCCGGGCGATTGGTAATCAGCCCGTCTGCACCCCACGCCAGCAGCCGTTCCATGTCGGCTTCCTCGTCCACGGTCCACACCTGGACCTCGAAGCCCCCTTCGTGGGCGTGCCGGATGAAGTCTCTCGACACGATTCGCGTGGCGCCCGCGACCTCCGGGACCTGGAATCCGCCGTATGCAGCCTGGCGCACCGGCCATCCCACCCACGACCGATAGAGCGCAAGCCGGACGTCCCAGCGGCACGCGCTCGTCGCCAGCCCCGGCAGCGCCTCGCGCACCGCCCGAAGCGCCCGGCACCCGCTCGACGCCGCGCAGACGCGGTCCATGGCCGACGCCCCGCGCACGTCAGCGGCCAGAGCCAGCCCCATCTCCCGGCCATCGACTTTCATCTCGACGATGATCGGAGTGTCGGGATATCGACGCAGCACGTCGCGCAGCGCAGGAATGCCGACACCCCGGCCTCGAAACGGGTGGTCGCCGTTGCTGCCGTAGCGGAATCCCGCGTCCACGCGTGCCAGCTCGGCCGCCGTCCGGGCCGCGACCGGCCCCGAGGCGTCCGTCGTCCGATCGAGCGTCGCGTCATGGCAGACGACGACCACGCCGTCGCTCGACAGGTGCACGTCGATCTCCAGTCCGTCGGCGCCCGCGGCAAGGCCCAGGTCGAAGGCCGCCGTCGTGTTCTCGGGGCCGATCGCGCATCCGCCGCGATGAGCGAAGACACGAGGCCTCGACGAATTGCCGAAGAAAGGCACACGGCACGATAGCATCGACGACAGGGTTCTGAGGCCTGAGTCCGGGGCCCTGAGGCCTGAGGCTTGGGCCCTGAGGCCTGATAGGATGAGGCCATGTCGAGATCGGCCATTTCCACTCTCGGTGCGCTGCGCCAGGCGGTCGAGCGCGGCGACGTCGTGCGCCGTCCCGTGCGGCAGGAAGTCCGGGACAATCTGATCTGCAAGCTGCGCACGGGCCAGAGGCTCTTCCCCGGCATCATCGGCTACGACGACAGCGTCGTGCCGCAGCTGGTGAACGCGCTCCTCTCGCAGCACAACTTCATCCTGCTCGGCCTGCGCGGCCAGGCCAAGACGCGCCTCCTTCGAGCGCTG
>DASTDQ010000669.1:0-2443 GCA_035710305.1 Vicinamibacterales bacterium
CCGAGCAGCGATCGAAGCCTGGCAACGAAGTCGGGCGGCACCTGGAAGGGATGCGCGCGATGCAGCTCGGCATACTCGCGCTGCGCCGTCTCGAGGTTGTCATACACCGCGGGCGCGACGTCACGAATCGCCTGCACGCGCTCGCGGACGAAGAGCAGGTTCTGCGGGTTGACATACCCGGCCTCGATGAACGCCTTCGTCTTGCGCGAGCACCGACACGGGTTCGCCGGATTGATCAGGCCGCACTTGTCCTGCGCGAAGCTCTGAAGATCGTGGCGGGCGCGCGAGAGCTTCTTGCGGAAGTTGTCCCGTGACAGCTCGAGCAGCTCCGCGCCGAGGCGATCCGAGAGGCCGAAAATGTCACCGAGGATGTAGATCAGACGCTGCTCGCGGTCGAGACACAACAACAGCCCGGTCGTGCAGCCAATCTTTGCCTCCTCGAGCCACAACTGCGTATCCGCTGCTGGTGTCGTGCGGTCAACCAGCTCGCTCTCCCGCAGCGCCTCGAGCGCGAGTCCGTACGCCTCGAAGGTCCATCGCTCTTGTCGCAGCTGTTTCATCGTCAGCAGATGGTTCACCGCGATGCGATACAGCCACGTGCGAAAGCTGCTGCGCCCCCCGAACGTGGAGAGGCGCGTGATCACCTTGACGAGGATCTCCTGCGACGCGTCCTGCGCATCGTCCGGGCGATAGAGCATCCGGAGCGCAATGTTGTAGATCCATGGCGAGTGGCGGCGAACCAGCCATTCCAGCGACTCCCGGTCGCCGTTTTGGGCCATGCGGACACTCCGCTCCTCATCGTGGTTGACGGCGGCCTCGTCCAAGAACGGGCTTTCTGTCCTCATGTCCTGTTTAGACATCGGCGCAAGCCAAGTGTGACAGCGGAGACCGCATGTTCATGGCAGAATACTGACGACACCGGCTCTCGATGGAGGTCTGTATGACGCGAAGAGTCCGCACGGCCCTTGCGTGGGGCGTCCTTTCGCTCGGCACCGCAGCGGCGGCTTGGGCGCATCACTCGTTTGCGGCAGCCTTCGACATGCAGAAGCCTGTCACGGTTCAAGGAACGATCGTGCAGGTCCGTCTCGAGAATCCGCACTCGTGGTTCTTCCTGGACGTGAAGGACGCCGGCGGCAAGGTCGAGCGGTGGGCCTTCGAGGCCGGGACGCCGAGCGGCATGATCCGCAACGGCTTCAAGCCGAACGAGATCAAGAAGGGCGTCGAAGTCACCATCCGGGGCTTCCGCGCGAAGGACCCCACGCAGAACATGGGCATGCTGCGGGAGCTCGAGACGTCCGACGGAAAGAAGTACGGCATGTTCGGATCTCAACAAGGCCCTGGCGCGCAGTGAAAGTCGACCATGAAGCGTGATGTCATTCGCGCCATAGGAACGGCCGCAATCGCGCTCGCGTGCGCCGCGCCCGCCATCGTCGGCCTGACGGCCGAGCAGGGTGGGCAGGGTGGCGCGGCGGCAGCAACTCCTGCGGACGCTCCCGCAGGGCCGGTGCCGCGAATGGCCGACGGGCGCCCGGACCTCAGCGGGGTGTGGTGGGGCGGCGCAGACGTCGGCGCAGCCAGAGGACGAGGAGGCGGCGGACGCGGCGGCGCGCGTGGCGGCGGCGCGCGCGGCGGAACCCCGCCGGCGACGTTTACCAGCCTCTATCGGCCGGAAGCGGCCGCGAAGGCGAAGACGCTGAGCGACAAGGACGACCCGACCTTGCGCTGCGTCCCGACCGCCTTCGGCACGCTGAACGTCAGCCTCTACGACGTCGGCGCCGTGGGGCAGATCATCTCGACGCCGAAAATGGTGGTGATGCTGACGGAGACCTATCACGGCTTCCGCCTGATTCCCACCGACGGACGGCCGCACCGCGACGATGTGCCTCCGGCCTACCGGGGCGAATCGGTTGGCCGTTGGGAGGGCGACACGTTCGTCGTGGACACGAGGAATTTCACCGACAACACCTGGATGTCGGCGGAAGGACGCGTCTCTCACCACTCCGACCAGTTGCGGATCGTGGAACGTTACCGGCGCGTGGACGCGAACACCCTGGAGATCGAAGCGACCGTCGAGGATCCCGGCGTGCTCACGGCTCCGTGGACCGTGCCGAAGCAGACGCTGGTGCTGGCGCCCTTCGATCGCATCATGTCCCTCAACTGCTCGGGGATCGAGACACAGGCGCTGATGGACGGCGCGGCCAGGCAGAGCACCGTCAAGTAGGGGAGACGGCGACATGCGACGCGCACTTCCGCTGGCGGCGGCCGTCCTCATGGGTTCGATCCTCGGTGCGCAGGGGCGCGGCACCCCGCCGGGCCTCGAACCGCGGATTGTGTTGTTCGAGGCGAAACCCGCCGCCGTGCGAGCGGGTCAACCGGTGCTCCTTGTCTGGCACGTCGAGAACCCGACGGGCATCTCCATAGAACCGGGGATCGGCGCGGTCAC
>DASTDQ010000670.1:0-2048 GCA_035710305.1 Vicinamibacterales bacterium
GATCGCGCGCTCGAGTTCTACACGAAGAAGCTCGGCATGCGTGTCATCACGGACAGTCCGTACGACGACACGCAGCGCTGGATCGAGCTCGGGATTCCGCGCGCCGACACCAAGGTCGTGCTCTTCACCGCGTCGGCGCACGAACAGATGATCGGCGGCGTGATGAACATCACGTTCATGGCCGAGGACGTCGTGGCGACGGCGTCGGCGCTCAAGGCCAGGGGCGTCGAGTTCGTGCAGGAGCCGCAGAAGTCCGACTGGGGAACGGCCGCCGTCTTCAAGGACCCCGACGGGAACGTGTTCGCGCTGTCGACGCCCTGAGCGCTCCTCGCGCTCCGGCTCGCGCCCGACGCCGGGCGACGTCCTCCTCAACGCGGGGTGAGCTGCGCGACCTCCGTTTCGAGCGTCACGAGCGCGGCTCGCAGCCGGCGATCGGCCTCGCCCGCAACGGCTTGCAGCTCGCGGTTGTCGCCGACCACGCCCATAGCGGCCAGCGGCGCCATCGCCGAGACGACGCTGCGTCCCGGTGCAAGCTCGTACACGATGACGTTGCACGGAAGCAGAAGGCCGACCTCGAGCTCGGCGTGAAGAGCACGGTCCGCCAACGGCGGATTGCATGCACCCAGAATCACGTACTTGCGGAAGTCGCGATTGAGCTTCTGCTTCAACGTCTGCCGGACGTCGATCGTCGTCAGCACGCCAAAGCCCTGAGCCTTGAGCGCCTCCGTTGCCCGCTCGATCGCCTCCTCGTAGCTCCCGGGGATCTCCACGCGCAATCCGTAACGGGTGTCTTCCATGTTCTCCTCCACCACCCAGGTTTGCCCCATCGGTGAATCGGCAGCCGACGGCCGCAGGGAGCTGAACTCAGCCCACGACCGGCACGTCATGCCACTTGACGGCACCCCGTTGCTCCCGCGCAAAGTCCTCCAGCCGACGGCGGGCTGCATCGAATGCCTCGCGGACGGCCACGGCGGCATACCGGTGCACGGCGTCGATCTCGGCCTCCTTGTGATGCGCGTCCTCCACGTGCTTCAGCGTTCCGTGCAGCGACGGCTCGTGACTGATGACAATCGGCGCGCCGCCGGGCACGGTCAGCTCGATGCGGACGTGGAAGTGGCGCCCGTCCCGTCGATGCCGATGCGGGAGCTCGACGAGCACGCGGCACCGGATGATGCCGTCGTAGAACTGTTCCAGCCAGGAGGCGCGCTCACGGATGTCGGCCTCGAGCGCGTCGAGAGGCCGAAGACCGCGGAATGTGACTTGAGTCGGAATCGGTGTCATGGGAACCTCGCCATTCACGCCCGCTGATCCAGGCCGGGCACGATCACACGCCTCCATCAGCAGATCTCGTCAGGCCCGCCGGCGAGGGCCCGCGGCTGCACCACGATCCGGTTCTCCACGTGCGCGATGCCCGGCGCATCGGCGGCCGCGCGCTCGGCAGACTCCCGCTGCAGCCATGTCGCGACCTTGCCGGTCAAGACCGCCTTGTCCCCCGAAATCGCGATGTCGATGTGCCGGGCATCGATGTTCGCGTTGCGGTGCAGCGCCTCGGCGATGCGGTGACGGACGTCCCGTTCGACCGCGCGCGGCGACACCGTGATGTGGTTCAGGACCTGGCGCACGCCTCGGATATGCCGCAGCGCCTTCTCGGCATCGCGCTTCTGGTACTGCCAATCCACCCTGCCCGTCAGCGTCACGTGTCCGCTGTGCACAGCGGCCTGAACGCTGTTTGGAACCGTGCTGCGCAGCTCGAGCGCACGAACGACGTCGGCTGCGATATCTGGGTCGGTCCGACCCAGCTTCAGCCGCACCTCGATGTCGTTCGCAACGGCTCGCACGCCGCGAACCCGCTTCGCCGCGCGCTCGGCGGCGAGCTTGCCGGAGTAGTCACCGATGAACCCTGTGAGCGTCACAGTTCCGGTCTTGGCTGCGACGCCGATCGCGCTCGCGTCCACTTCGGGCTCCCACTCTAGTTGCCGGAGCACGGCGTCCCTCACATGGACATCTGTGTCGGTCAGGCTGATAGTTGCCATGGCACCCTCCTGGCG
>DASTDQ010000671.1:0-4365 GCA_035710305.1 Vicinamibacterales bacterium
GAGAGATGGCGCTCGGCTACGCCAGCCGCGATACCCTCGTCGTCGGCGTCATCCAGGTTCATCAGGATGATGACCGTCACGCCCTCGTCCAGGTAGCGGCGGTACTGCGCCTGGAACCCCGGCAGGCCGCCGCTGTGCCAGACCTGCCGCCGCGCGCCAGGCCGATTGATGTGCCAACCGAAGCCGTAGGCGTACGGTGCTCCGTCGTTGAGCCTCGCGGGCGTCCACATCTGCCTGCGGGACGACTCGGTCAGGATGGCATTGGCGCGGAGCACGGCGTCCCACCTGGCGAGGTCCAGTACCGTTGACAGGAACGCTCCGCCGGCTCGAACGGCCGGCCAGTCCGGGGCATCAATCAGCTTGTCATTGTTAGAGTACCCCGCAGCCTTGTTGACGACCGGCGCCGTCGTCGTCGTGCGGGTCGCAGCCATGCCGGAAGGCTGGAACACCTTTTCCGTCATGAAGTCGCTCCACGGCCTGCCGGACACCCGAGCGATGACCTCGGCCAGGATCACGTAACCGAGATTCGAGTACTCCCACCGGTCCCCTGGCGCGAACCGGAGGGGCGTTGCGTATGCCGACTCGATCAGGCTGGCATCGGTGTCGACTCTGAACGGGCTGAAAGCTGGCGGCTCGCGCACGAGCCCGGCGGTATGCGTGAGCAGATGCCGAATGGTGATCCGGTTCCACGCAGCCGGAACTCCGGGGACGAACTTTCCAACTGCATCGTCCACGCCGAGCCGGCCTTCCTGCACGAGCAGCATGATGCCGGTCGCGATGAACTGCTTGCTGACGGACGCAATCTTGTAGACCGTCTCGGGCGTGGCCGGGGCCTTCGTCTTGAGGTCTGCAACGCCGTACCCCGCGGCTTTGATCACCACGCCATCCTTGACGACCGCCAGCGACAGTCCGGGGATGTTCTGGCGCTTCATCTCGGCGCGGACGAAGTCGTCGGTCGCGTCCGCCGAGACGATCGCGACGGTCGCGACCAGCAGCGCGGGAAGACAAGAGATCCGTTTCATGCGCGTCTGCCTTCGACTCCGCTCAAGCCAGGGAAGACCCGCCTCTACTTCGGCGCCCCCGGCGGGGCCGCGCCCCGGGCGGGACCGAAATTCGTCGTCACCGGCTCGCCTTTCAGCTCCTGAAAGGCGACGTTCAGGTTGATGAGCGCTCGCGACTTCGGCGTGCCGCCGTATTCGAGGTCCTTCAACAGTTCTTCCGTCAGGAACACGGCGAGCTTCGGGTTCTTCGCGAGCGTGGCCAGCGCCTGCTCCGGCGTCTCGCCGCGCGACAAGGCTGCCTTCGCCACCGTCAGCAGCT
Source organism: Vicinamibacterales bacterium (assembly GCA_035710305.1). Taxonomy (GTDB): domain Bacteria; phylum Acidobacteriota; class Vicinamibacteria; order Vicinamibacterales; family UBA2999; genus Gp6-AA40. The sequence continues at coordinate 1,321 of DASTDQ010000671.1, forward strand.
CGCGATTGAATTCGCTGTAGGCGCGGAAGCCCGCCCACGTGTTCACGTTCCCGTGCCCCTCGATGACGAGGTCCACGTTCCCTATGCCCTTCAGCGCCTTCTCGAGCGTATCCGGCAGGGCGATGACGCTGCCGCCGGTGGCCGGATCGATCAGCGGCGCCATGTTCCATGCCATGAGGTCGCCGATGCACATGGCCCGGACCTCCGGGAACACCACGAAGGCATCGCCGTTGGTGTGGCCGGCGCCGAAGTAATAGAGGTCGATGCGGTCCTTGCCCGTCCCCAGCCTCAGCCTCTCCGAATAGGTGCGGTCGGGCGTCATCGCCGGGTCGGCTTTTGGATTGGCGGCGACCCACTTCTTCGTGTTCTCGTGAGCGACGACCTGGACTGCCGGCCTGGCGGCCTTGAAGTAGTCGTTGCTGCCGTTGTGGTCCGGGTGCGTGTGCGTGTTGATGATCATCGACACCGGTTTGTCGGTGACCGTCTGCACCTGCTTCAGGATCGCTTCACCGTTGTTGGCGAGCTTGGTGTCCACGAGGACAACGCCATCAGACGTGACGAACACCGTGGTATTGCTGCCGGCGCCGGCGATCTTGTAGAGGTTGTCCCGGACTTTCTCTATCGTGCCGGTCGGCGGAATCCGCGGCCCGGCGCCTCGTCCGCCTCCGCGCTGCTGCGCCGCGATGCCGGCCACGGTCAGGCCAGCCACCACGATTGCTGTCAGAAGTCCGGCACGTCTCATCGGGTTCCTCCCGGACCAGAATACCCGCAAATGACCCGCGCTCTCGTTTCATCGCGACTCGGAACTCGTTTCAGTTGACGATCACGACACACCGAGGCTCCGAGACACCGAGACGAATTCCCACAGTGTCTCGGTGCCTCTGTGCCTTGGTGTGACGTATTCCAGTGTCAAGACAGGCGAACGATGCGATTAGACAGAAACGAGCCGCTCGCGTGTCGTCGTTTCGAGGCGTGACGGATGGCGGCGTGAGTGGCGCGGCGCTCGACCGGGACGAGGTGCGGCGGCTGTACCAACAGCATCGCCGGGCCCTGCTTGCCTACGCGGCGCGCTTCGTACGGCCGCGTCGCGGATCGCCGACGCGCTGAGCCTGCCTCCAGAGAAAGCGCGTGCAGCGCTCGCGGGCGTGAACGTCGGTTCGTTTCCGTTGCCGTCTCCAAGCAGGATCAACGACCAGCGGGAGGCGATCCGCGCGGCGCGTCAGAAGGTGCTCGACGCGCTCGCTCGTTGGGCTGGGCCGCGTGAGTGGATTGGCGCGACGCGACGGCGCAGATAGGCCACAACCGTCGCCATCGCCAGCAGCCCCAACGTGATCGCCGCCGAGCTCATCTCGTCGCGTACCACGTGCCACACCGTCGCCGACGCCAGTACGACCATGATTCCGCCGGCGGCCCATACGACGAGCCAGGGCAGGATTCGTGTCAGGCCAGGAAGGATGAGCCCCACTGCCGCCAGGACTTCCGCTACGCCGAGAAAGAGCTGAAACCATCTCGGCAGCGACTCGTTCATCTGGGCGGCGATCGCCGGGGGCGGCGATAGAAACAGCCAGCCATGCAGGACGAACACGACCGCGAGCAGTACCTGCAGGATCCAAAGCGCGATGTTCATGAGAGGACAGAATACCGCCAGCACGGCGGACTGGTATGCTTGGCCGCGCAATCTCAACTCCCAATTCCCAATTCCCAAGCGGAGGTGTTGGGAGTTGGGAGTTGACGGAGTTCCAGCGGAGATGCAGAGCACACGCCGAGAGTTGTTGAGCAGGCTCGCCTGTGGGGCCGCCGCGACGATGGTACCAGGCCTGGTTGCCAGGCCGGCCTTCGCGCAGCCTGGGGTCGAGGCAATGACGGACCGTATCCGCGCGCACCTCGCTCAGCACGCGGCCTTCGGCGACAAATTCTCGGGCGGACCGGGTGACCTCGCGACGGCGCGTTGGATCGCCGGCCGGCTTCGGCAATCGGGATATCGAGTCGAGGAGTCGGAGTTCCAGGCGCCCTTCTTCGTCAAGCGCACGGCGCGGCTCACCAGCGGAACCACGTCAGTTGACGTCGTGCCGCAGGCGCCCGTCATCCCGACCGGGCCGGCCGGCGTCACGGCGCCGCTCGCGCTCGTCGAAGGCGGCGCCGTCGGCGACGTGAAGAACCGGCTCGCGATTGTGGTCCTCCCCTTCGGCCGCCATGCCGCGCTCTTTCCCGATCGCGGTATCGGACAGACCGTCAAGCAGGTGGCCGCGGCTGGAGCGCGCGCCATCGTCATGGTGACGACTGGTCCGAGTGGCGAGGCCGTGGCGCTCAACAGCCCCGAGGAACCGTTCGTGCCGATTCCGGCTGCTGTCATCGCACCGCGGCGCGCCACGGCGCTCGTCGACGCCGCCCGATCGCGATCGCAGGCCACGCTCGTGCTGGACGGCGACGCCACTCACCGTCCCAGCAAGAACATCGTCGCCAGAGTCGAGCGTGGCGATCGCTGGATCGCGATTTCGACTCCTCGTTCAGGGTGGTTCGGATGCGTCGGCGAGCGCGGAACGGGCACGGCCGCGTTCCTGGAGCTGACCGATTGGGCCGTGCGCCGGTTTCCGGACGTGTCCGTCTTCGCGATGAACAGCGGCGGACACGAGTACTTCTTCGCCGGCTCGCACCGCATCGTGGGTCAGGCGCCGCCTCCGGCCGCCACGCTGGTCTGGGCGCACATCGGCGCCACGCTCGCCGCGCGCGACGCGCGGGAGGCGAATGGCCGTCTCGTCATGCTCGACACCGCCGACCCGCAACGGAGCCTGATGGCGACCGACGCGGCCCGCGAGGCCGCGGCCGCCGCCTTCAGCGGCCTCAGCGGCCTGACGACGCCGGGTCGTGTTCAGCCGAATGCGGGCGAGTTGTCAACGTTCACCGACCGCGGCTATGCCACGGCATTCGCGGTGCTCGGCGTCCATTCCTGGTTCCACACCGTGGAAGACACGCTCGAGCGCGTGGACGCCTCGCTCGTCACGCCGGTCGTGGCTGCGCACCAGCGAGCGATCGAGTTACTCGTCT
>DASTDQ010000672.1:0-4677 GCA_035710305.1 Vicinamibacterales bacterium
GGCTCCGCGCGCTTCGTGCCCTGGATCGGGAGCGACGCGCGCGAGGAAATCCGGGCGCGCCAGGCCGCCGTGCAGTACTGGCAGCGGAAGTACGACGAGGTGATCCCCGTCGGCGCCGAGCCGGTGGCCGCCGTGGACGAAAACAACGTGGAGCTGCAGCTCGTCGTCGCCAATGCCGCCTATCGCGTCAAGCAGGCACAGTTCAAGGACCGCCAGTCGACGATCAAGGCGCTCGAGGAGGCTGCGGCCGGCTACCTCACCGTCCTGAAGAACAACACCTGGCATCCCGACGCCGCGTTCAACTACGAGTACATCGTCCGCCTCCGCGACGAAGCCGGCAAGGGACGCCAGCCACCGCCTCGCGAGAACGAGGAGGAATCGGACCTCGGTGAATCGGGCGCGCCCACGCCGGCGACGAGCCAGGAAGGCTTCGAGATTTACATCCCGCTCGAGCAGGGTGAGAAGAACCCGAGCGGCGGCGAGGCGGGGAAGGCCGCCCCGAAGGAGCGCAAGGGGTGATCGGCGCGCTTCCGAGGATCGACCTCGGCTCGCTGAAGTTCGCCGACCCGCTGTACCTCTGGCTGCTCGTCGTTCCGGCGGTGCTGCTCGTCGTCTGCGCCTGGCGGCTGATCCGCCGGCGCGGAGATCTCGTTCGACTGACGTCGAGACGTGCGCTCCCGGTGCGGGAGCGATTCGGCCTGCTCGGCGACCTGGCGTTCTGGGCGGCCGTGCTCATGGCGTCGGCGCTGTGCGTCGTGGCGCTGGCCCGCCCGCAGGCCCGCGTGTCGTCGGTGCGCAGGGCGAGCGCGGATGTCGTGATCCTCCAGGATGCGTCCGCGTCGATGTATGTCACCGACGTGCGGCCCGATCGCTGGCGACGGTCCGTGCAGTTCTTGCGCACGTTCGCCGAGACGCTCAGCTGGCAGGGAGACCGCGTGGCGCTGGCGCTCTTCGCGCAGCTGGCCGCGCCCCAGGTGAGACTGACCAAGGATCCGAACGCGCTCTTCTTCTTCATCGATCACCTCGGCGACAAGTCGCCGTTCCGCCTCGAGAACCTCACGAGCTGGGATACGAACATCGAGGAGGGCATCAGGTGGGGGCTGCGCCTCGTCGAGAAGGACGAGGAGGTGTTCGGGAAGAACGGCAATCCGAAAGCGTTCCTCGTGATCTCCGACGGGCAGTCCTGGAGCGGAACCGTGGCCAACGCGCTGCGGACGGCGCACGACCGCAACATTCCGGTGCACGTCGTCGGCATCGGCACGACGACGGGAGGAATGATTCCCGAGCCGGCGCGGCCCGACGGCACGCGGCCGCCTCCGGTGATCCGGTCTGTGCTCGATCGATCGTCGCTCGTGCAGATCGCCGTCGCGGGCGGCGGCGAGTATTTCGAAATCGGCGACGAGCCGGATCGCATCGTCGCGTTCAGAATCGTGGACACGCTGCGCCGCCGCGCCGAGGTCGTGAAGGAGGTCGAGAGCTTCGACGAGCTCTACGGCCGTTTCCTGATGGCGGCCGCGATTCTGCTCGTGCTCGGCACCGCGTTTCTGCGCAGGCGATCCGAGCTGGGATGGCAGGCGGCCGCCGCGCTGTCAGCCGTGCTGCTGCTCGCCAGCCTGGTCTGACCCTCTGCTAACACTTCTGTCCGCGCTTTGCCGTCCCGGCGACGGTGAGCGCTCCGGATTCGCACGAAGGATCACACAATTGCGGCAGGTACGCTCTCTGCAGCCCTTCTGCCGTCTTGACTTCACAGACTGGCACCGTATCGCGCCGGAGGCGCGCGAGCGACTGGGCCGGCTTCATCGGGCATCTCGCCGTGGCCGTCGTGATCGTTGTCCGCACGCCGACGCTCAGCTTCTTCCTTCTTCCGTCGATCATCCACATGCTCGTTGCGGCGGGGTCGTTCCTCGTCCGAGACACGCCGCGGCGGCTCGAGCAGCGGCCGGTGGCGCGCGTCGCGGCGTACGCCGGCGGGTTCGGCGTCTTCGCCTTCACGCAGCTCGCCTCCGTGTTCAAGCCGGAGTGGCTGGCGCTCACGACCAACGTGGCGCTCGGTCTTGCCGGTTTCCTGGTGGGGCTCGTCGGCATCTTCACCGAGATCTGGGCGGTCTGGCATTTGAGGTTCGCCTTCGCGACCGAGCCGGCGGCGCGCCGCCTGATCACGACCGGCCCGTATCGATTCGCTCGCCATCCCATTTACAGCGGGGCCTGCCTGGCGTACCTGGGGCTCCTGATGACACACCCCACCGTGGCGATTGCGCTGGTCCTTGCCGGGTGGGCGGTGTGTATCCGCCTGCGGATGCACTACGAGGAAGCCATCCTGACGAGCGCGTTTCCCGAGTACGCCGACTACCGGCGTCGCGTCGGTGCGTTGATGACCTGGCCGGCAAGGGCTACGGTGCTGGCGCCTCAGGAAGCTCGGCGCTGACCGCGTGACGCAGGCGCCATCCACTCGTTAGACGAGCGAAGAGATCCACGAATGCCGTGGCGGCGACGACCTCGCTGCCATCGGGAAGCGCCACGCGGGCCCGCTGCACGCCTGAGAGCACCGCCACGTCCCCCATCACGCGAACCCTGAGATCCTGGCCGGCGATCTCGAGTATGCGGTACGGCATCTCTCCGATGGCTTTCAGGAACGCGTCCCGCCCCTGATCCGGCTGGCCGAGCGCCGAGTGAACGAAGTCGGTTGCGAGCTCCGCCGCAAGGGCGGCGCTGTCCCGCGCCCGGATCGCGGCGAAGATCCGATCTTCAGCCGCGAGGATCGCTTCGGCGTCTCCGTTCGGAAGGTTGCTCATGTCTGATTCAATTCGGGCAGCGCGTATGAGACTGGCATTACGGCTTGCCTTCGAGACGCCTCGACTCGCCGCCGAGGACAGGACTCCCCAGGAAATCGTGGAAATTGCTCTTCAACCCATGCAGGCGGAGCAATGTAGCTATCTGCGCCCAGTGACGGATTTCGTGCAACACGACGTGGATGACGATCTTCCGAGGCGTCACCCGCACCAGATTGTTGAGAATCGTAAACTCTTGTGGGGCATCCCAGTCGTTGGCAGGGAAGGCCGCGATGAACTCTCGCAGGCCGGTTCGGCTTTGTTGGCCGAAGTGAAAGAGTGCCTCGACGTTGTCGGCCTGGATCGAGGTCGCGTCCGTTAACGGTCGGCCAGAGAGCCTCTCGACGTATCGTTTCTCTGCGGAAAAGATGTGTCTTACCAAGTCACCCACGACTCCAAAACGTCCATCGCCATGGGGTCCGGCAGTGATCGTGAGAGCAGCTACACCGTGCTGCGCGAACCAGGCATGCCACTCTTGGCGTTCCCAGTCGGTGTAGTCGAGCAGATCGTCGAGGCTGACCATTTGTGTCCTCTACCTCATTGCAGTTGCGGGGTTAGGCCTCGCCATGTGGCTCAAGTGACCTCGGTTGAAGGAGGTCCCAGAGATTCCCCCAAGGATCTCGGAACACCGCAACTGTTCCGTAGTTCTCTTCCTTGGGCTCACCCACGAAGGTAACCCCTTTCTCCGCGTACCTGCGGTAGTCGCGGGAGAAGTCATCGGTGTGGAGGAACAGGAAGACTCGGCCACCAGTTTGGTTACCGATGCGTAGGCTCTGCTCGGGGTTCGACGCTCGGGCTAGAAGTAAGCGCGACTCGATGGACCCTGGCGGAGCGACAACTACCCAGCGCTTGTTCTGCTCGACGAACGTATCGTCGATAAGCGTAAAGCCAAGGATACCGACATAGAAGGCGATTGCCTCGTCATACTCGGGTACCACCAATGACACGAGTCCGATCGATTGCTTCACGGCGCGAGTTTCCTACGAACGTCGCCGCTTCAGCCGCGGCGGCTCAGAATCGCACCGACCGCCGACGGCTGCAAGCGGTTGTTAGGCGGCGGGTTGACTCTCGAAAGACGGAAAAAGGTGTCACAGGAATCCGTGCGCCGTTCGTCACTTGGCTCGCTTGGTCTCGCTCACGTGAATCAATTTCGGCCAATCGGTTCGGCCAATGATGTACTGGACGCCGCCACCTTGACGTGAGACGCGATCCGTCGGTGTGAACGAAATGCTACTGGCAATGGACAGCAATGCTGGTGTTGGTACCACGACATTGAATTTCTTGTAGTTCCAAGCCGGCCAGCTCGTACCTGTATGGAATGGCGAGACGCCCGGTTGAGTAAAGTATCCGAACGGCGGCAACTCTCTGATCTCTCGGCGATCAGCGCTTTCGTACCGCACCAAGGTCGTGTGTTTGTCGAGACGTACCTGCCGGACCTCCCGATGGAAATCAATGCCCCTCAGGTATGAAATCCATTTCATTGGGTCAGCGTTGACTACGGCTCGAAAGAATTGGGCCGTGACGGCCAAGCCGTTGTTGACCATTGGGGCATCTGGAAGCCTCAACTCCAGCCTTAAAGCTTCGATTTCTCGCCCCATCGCCCCCATCGTTTTCATCCTTTACGCGCCCGCCTAACTACTCTTGGAGTGGACCGCACGCGTTCGTCGCGGCGAACCACGCCCGGCTCCAGACCCGTTCGAACTCGGCCAGTCTCGCGAAATCAGGATGCTAACACCTTGGCTCGCTTCCAGCTTGACGGCGATTACCTGCGAGCCGAACGGTTACCCGCCGCCGCGGCTGGTAACCACCTGCCAACCGCAGGACGGGATTTGAGGGCGAACTGGTTGAC
>DASTDQ010000673.1:0-4558 GCA_035710305.1 Vicinamibacterales bacterium
GCGCTGAGGGGCTGCTGGCCGCTGCCGATCAACCACACCTGGTAGATGCGCCCTGGCGGCGGTGCCGGAAGCTGATCTGCGACGACGAGAAGTCCGCGAGTCGGGCTCCAATAGGCCCTCGCGGTGGAGACACCAGCGGCATCCGGTCTGGCCAGCGCCATGGAACGCATGTCGCCGGCCGTGAGGATCGACACGGCGAGATCGGCCTGACCGGTGTACTCGGCAAGACGACGCTCGAGGTCGGTGACCGTCACCTCCGCGCCGCGTAATTCCGACGCCAGGCGCTGCCGCGAGGCACTCGAGTAGTAGAGGAGGCCGCCGAGCGCGACGACAACCGCGGCAGCCGCGGCAAGCCATCCGATGGCCGGGCGCGATCGTTCAGCCGTCCTGGCGGGCGGGAGTGCCACGACGCGGGCATCCGGCCCTCCTCCTGCGGAGAGCGGCGGCTCCTGCGGCTGCAAGGCGAGGCCGTCCAGGACGCGTGTCCTCAATGCGGCGGGGGGCGTCGATTCGCCCGCCGTACGCGCCACGTGCTCCATCACGAGCGTCAGCTCGCGCAGGTCTGCCGAACAGGTCTCGCATTCACGAACGTGAACCTCGACGTCGTGACGCTCTTCGGGCGACAGCTGTCCGAGGGCGTATTCGTCGAGTCTTGCGGCGATCGTGTCGTGCGGGTTCATGGTCATGGCCGCAGGCTCCGTCGCAGCGCAGCGAGCGCGGTCCGCATTCGCGTCTTCACGGTGCCCAGCGGCGTCCTCAGCCGCTCCGCGATCTCCGATTGTGTCAGCCCCTCGAAGTAGGCGAGCTCGAGCGCGATCCGCTGTTCGGGTGGAAGGGCGGTCAGCGCCGCGCGCACGCGGGCGGCCTGCTCGGCGGCCACGAGTTGATCTGTCAGCGGGACCGTCTCGCTCGGAACCGTGTCGGCCAGCGGCTCCGCCGTCACGTCTGGGCGCGCGCGGCGCGCGCGAAGGCGATCGATCGCGCGCGCGCGGGCGATCATGAGCAGCCAGCCCGCGACCGTTCCGCGTACGGCGGCATATCGCGTCGCCGTGCGCCATGCCTGCGAAAAAACCTCCTGCACCACGTCCTCGGCGTCGCCGTCGTCGCGGAGTATCCGTCGAGCCAGGCCGAGCACCTTGCCCGCATGGCGATCGTAGAGCTCCGCCGCGGCATCCACGTCCCCGGACGCGAGTCGGCCGACCAGGCGGAGATCGGCATCAGCCGGTAGGCTGGCGGCGGTACTCTGCAGGTGCGAGTTCCTCGTCACACGTACTACGGACGGGCTGCGCTGGCGGATTGTCTCAGAACAATCGGATGGGAGCCAGACTCACGGCCCCTGGGCTCGCAAGCGGCGAAGCGTCTCGAGGTTCTTCCTGTCGTAACGGTCAACGACAATCGATCCCTCTCGCCCTGGCCCCTCGGCCTTCTCGGTTTCGATGAGCATCGCCAGCCGCGAGAAACGGGAATCGTTGAGCAGGCGGCGGAAGGGTTCCAGCCCGACGAAGCCCTTCCCGATGTGTTCGTGGCGATCGATACGGCTGCCGCACGGCCGTTTCGAGTCGTTGGCGTGGAAGAGCTTCAGCCGATCGAGCCCGACGAGCCGATCGAAATCGTCGAACGTTCGGTCGAAGCCAGACGGGTCGGCGATGTTGTATCCCGACGCGAGCAGGTGGCACGTGTCGAGGCACACGCCTACGCGCGGCGATCCGTCAAGGTTGGTGAGGATCGCCCCCAGGTGCTCGAACCGGTAGCCCACCGTGCGTCCCTGACCGGCCGTGTGTTCCAGCAGGATCATGGCGTCCTGGCCAGGTCGAGCGTTGAACGCGACGCGGAGCGCGTCCGCGATCAGCCGCAGCGCCTCGTCTTCGGTTCCTCCCGTGCATGTGCCCGGATGAATGACCACACCGAGCAAACCGAGCGACTCGGCCCGGTCGAGTTCGTCGATCAGCGCAGCGATCGACTGGTCGCGCAGCGCCGAAGACGTCGTGGCGAGGTTGATCAGGTAGCTCGCATGCGAGACGGCTGGCGTCAGGCCGGTGTGCGCGAGTCGCGTTCGGAACCTGTGAGCCTCCGCTGGATCGATCGGCTTGCCGCGCCACTGGCTCGCGTTCTTGCAGAAGACTTGAAGCGCCTCGCAGCCGTGCGCCTCTGCGCGGTCCACGGCTCTCGAGACGCCGCCGGCGACCGACATGTGCGCGCCTATGCGCATCGATCACTCCCCGGCGGCCGTGTCTTCATCCACCAAACCGTGCCCTCATTTCGGCATCGATGTCCCGGACCGCCATCACCTTGGCCGGGCTGCCAAGCGACGCGCATCTGCGCGTGAGGCCAGTCCTTGAACCTGGTCCAGTGGCCGCCTTCCGTCAGACCCAACGCCTCGGCTTCGTCCGCAAAGACCTGGTAGCCGTTCAGGCCATCGATCTTCTTGACAGTAGACCATTCCGTCTTCCCGTCAACCACCCAGAAACAGTCCACGGCCTCGCTCCATTGGAGGCGAATGGTGACGAGGTCTCCGTGCTGCGGTCCGACGCTCTCGATGCAGAAGGCCAGGCGCGTTGGTCCCACACCACTTACAGAATTGGTCATTGACGGCCGAGCTTCGCGGAATGACAATCCCCGTCTGTCTGGCTCTCCAAGAAGGATGGGACTGTATGCAGATTGTAAGGTCAGCCTCAGCGTCATTTGCCGCCCTCACGGTGGCTGCGTTCCTCGGCTCGGTGTCGGCCTCCGCTCAGTCGGCTTCGCCGGCTCCGTTGGCTTCCGACAAGTCGGCGACAGTGTCGTCGCCGTCCAACGAATCGACGCCCGCCCGCTTCGCGACGCTCGCACGCGTCAAGGCGGTGCCCATGTCGTCCAGTGAACTGGATGCCGTCAAGGGGATGCACATTCACTTCACGACCCCGTCGCAAAACGCCGGACACCCGCACGTGGAGCCGTTCACGGGCTGGCACTTCGTGAACCACCAGGAGAACAATCTGGGTAACGGCAACGCACCTGACATTTCTGGCCCCGGTTACAGCGGCCTGTGCGGCGCTGCCCTGAACAGCCCGGCGCTGGCGATCCCGGGTCAGAATCCGGTTACGGGGGTTGGCGGAGGCTGCTTCTGAGCGTCAGTTCGGGAACGCTCGAACGTACCCGCCGAGCGGATCCGTGCGACGGGAGAACGCTTCCGTCGCACGGACGTTTGCGCGTTCGTGCTCAAATGAAGCTGAGCGCCGGGTTATCGCGGTGATACGTAGCGTCTGGCTCGTGGTAGGACTCCCTCGGTCGATACCCGCGTGTCATTCCAGGTTCGACAACGCCTGCTAGGTGTCTGCGGCGTGCTGAGTGCCGCCGCACTGATGAACACGGTTCCCTCCGCGCAGATATCGGTCGATTCCGGCCTTCGCATCGATGTGCCTGCCAGGTCGATGAAGGACCTGCGGGATCAAAACCTCGTCAAGCAGCGTTTCGACTTCTCCTGCGGTGCTGCGGCGCTGGCTACGCTCTTACGCTACGGCTTGGGCGACGCCGTCACCGAAGGCCAGATCCTGACGGATCTGTTCAACCGGTTGTCCGATGATGAGAAGGCCGTCGTTCGCAGGACAGGCTTCTCGCTCCTTCACCTTCAGCGGGTTGCGCAGGGCCGTAACTACAACGCTCAAGGGTTCCGGCTGGAGCCCGAAGAGTTGTCGATGCTGGACGGGCCGGTGCTCGTCTTCATCGAGCCACGGGGCTACAAACACTTCGCGGTTCTTCGCGGGGTGCGAGGCGACCGCGTCTACCTGGCTGATCCTTCGCGCGGCAACGTCCGCATGCCGGTATACACCTTCCTGGACAGCTGGCTGCAGGACGATGGCAAGGGGATCATCTTCGTTGTGGAACCGAAGACCGGCCTGCCCGGCGCCACGAGCGTCCTTACGCCGCCCAGCAAAGGTCGGCTCCATCCAGAAGTCATGACCGCCCGTGAGATGCTGGCGGTGGGCAACCCGCTTCTGAGGCTGCCCGAACATTCAAGGTAGAAAGCGATGGCCGAAATGATTACACGGCCCAGGGCATGGCGGGGCCTCTGGGCCGCCATGTGTGTGTCCTGTCTCATGACCGTCAGCGCAGACGCCCAGGTGAGCGCACTGCGTGACCCGGAGCCCGTCGTCCTGACGTTGACCGAGGCCGCACACCTGCTGCGCGTCGGTGAGAGTGAACTGCAGGAGCTCGCCGAGCGCGGGAAAGTCCCGGCCCGGCGCATCGGATCCTCGTGGCGTTTCAGTCGGCAGGCTCTGATGACCTGGCTGATCGGCGACCGGGCTCCGAATCGGCTCACGACGCCGGAACTGGCGGCAGCGACTGCGTCCGGCACCGTTCCGAGCCAGGCGGGGGCGCAGGCACCGGCGACGCCGGCCTCCGCTGACAGCCAGACCAAACCGATTGGCGAGGCGCCGGAGGAGCGGACAGCGGAGGACGTCTTCCTGCGCGGTCAGAAGGTCCTGCTGGGCCGCGGGGAAGTGGTCGTGGACTTCGGGGAGTTCTATGCCCGCAGCGATGACCTGCAACTGGCGTCGGTCAACGGCGGCGTCGGACT
>DASTDQ010000674.1:0-7068 GCA_035710305.1 Vicinamibacterales bacterium
GCCTCGATCCTGCGCAAGTCAGGTACGTGTTCGTCGGGCACGGGCATGGCGACCACTTTGGTGGCGCGCCGTACTTCCAGCAGCGAGGCGCGCGGGTGGTGATGGCCGGGCCGGATTGGGATCTCGTTGAGAGCCCGGCGCAGCCGGGACGCGGCGGCGCGCCGCCGTCCGCCCGAGGACCAGCGCCCGCGCCGGTCCAGCCGCCGAAGCGCGACGTTGTCGCCGTCGAGGGCCAGACGATCACGGTGGGCGACGTCGCCTTCACGCCCGTGATGATTCCTGGGCACACGCCTGGGTCGATGGGAGTGGTCTTCCCCGTGAAGGATGGCCGCGCCACCCGCATGGCCGGCCTCTTCGGCGGCAGCATCCTGACGCCGGGGCGGATCTCCGACGATGGCCTTCGGCAGTACATCGCGTCGGTGGAGCACTGGGGAGACGCGACCAGGCGGATGAAGGTTGACGTCGAGATTCAGAACCATCCGATGTACGACGGATTCGTCGCGAAACTCGACCGGCTGAAGCGGCGCAAGCAGGGCGAGGCCCACCCGTTCGTCGTGGGAGCCGAGTCGTACCAGCGGTTCGTTGCCGTGATGGCGGGCTGCACCAGGGCGCAGCTCGCGCGCCGCCCCCAGGCAGCCGGTCCCGCGGCAGACGAAGCGGCCGTTCGGGCGGTCGTGGCGAGCTACGTCGATGCCCGCGAGCGCCGTGATGCCGCCGCGATTGGCGCGCTGTTCACGGCCGACGCCGATCAATACAACTCCGCCGGCGAGTGGCGGCGCGGACGAGACGCAATCGTCAAGGGCACCCTGGAGTCGTCTGCCCGGAACAGCGGATCGAGGCGAATCACGATCCAGTCCGTCCGCTTCCCGGCGCCCGGCGTGGCGATTGCCGACGGCGACTACGAGATCGGCGCTAACCGCATGTGGACGACGCTCGTGCTCACGCGCCAGAGCGAGGGCTGGAAGATTTCCGCGATTCGGAATTCGCGGCCGACGAAATAAATGGGGTCGGGAGTCATTTATTGAGACCGTAGGATGAGGACACACAAACGTGAATGACACGGACGCGAACCACAGAGGCACAGAGCGCACAGACGCTTCCTTGTAGAAGTCCCGTCTCTGTGTCCTCTGGGTCTCAGTGGTTAACGTTTGGGTCAATCGCTGACCGATCCGCACAGAAGCCACCTGGAGAAGCCATGCGACTGATCGTGACGTTGATCGTCGGAATCGTCGTCGTCGGCGGAGGCCGTGCGGCCGCCCAGACATGGCAGCCGCCGGCAGACAGCCAGCGCTGCCCCTCGAAGTGGGGTGCGGGGGATCAGCGGGGGTCGGCCAACCACATGAAGCCGGAAACCGTGCTCCGGGCGGCGCGTCTCATCAAGACAGGCGAAGTGTTCGAGCTGGGTCGTGTGCTGGCGGAAGGGATGCCGCTGTCCGCGGGACGACGGTTCGAGATCCTGACCAAGCGCACGCGGAACGATCCGGGAACCAATCGTCGCGGCTCGAACGAGGAGCTGGTGGTCGCCGAAATCGGCCAGGTGGGCACGCAGTTCGACACTTTCAGCCACCAGATGATTGGCTCCAGCATGTACAACTGTTTCACGCTGGAACAGACGGCCAGCCGCACGGGCTTCAGCAAGCTCGGCGTGGAACAGGTGGGCGCCCTCGTGACGCGCGGCGTGCTGCTCGACATCGCCGCGCTCAAGCGCGTGCCCGTGCTCGCGGAGACCTACGAGATCACGCCGCAGGATCTTCAGCAGGCGCTGTCGGCGCAGAAACTGACGCTGCAGCCGGGCAACGCGGTGCTCATCCACACCGGCTGGGGCACGCACTGGGGAACGGACAACGCCCGCTATCAGCGGTCGAGCCCCGGTCTCGGTACGGCCGCCGCCGAGTGGCTGGCGAAACAGGATCCGATGCTCGTCGGCGCCGACAACACCGCTGTCGAGATCTCCCCGAACCCGGACAAGCAGCTCGCGGGTCCCGGCCACCAGATCTTCCTCGTCGTCAACGGCATTCACCTGCTCGAGAATCTCCGGCTGGACGAACTGGCCGCGCGTCGCGCCCACGAGTTCGCGCTCATCGTCGAGCCGCTGAAGATCCAGGGCGGCACCGGCTCGACGGTCGCGCCGATCGCCATCCGGTAAACGGGGGTCGGCTGAAGCCGGACACTACGTACCTCCGAGCACCTACTGAAAGCGCTGCGTCGACTTCTCGTTCTCCTTGCACACGAACTCGATCAGCTCGTCGTCGGGCAGGAGCTGCTGACGGATCGTGCGCGCGGTCCACGGGCGCGTGTACGCTTTCGGATCGTCGACGGTGACGTCGATCTCGAGCGTTCCGTAGTTCACGCGCCGAAACCGCTCGGTCATTCTTGCCGCGTCGGTGAGCGGCGCGCCGTTGACATCGAGCCATCCCCCGTCCCTGAAGCCGGACGTGTCAACTACGAGCGTGTCGCCATCCCACCGGCCGACGGAGTACCCGTACCACCAGGGTTGAGGGTCGTTGGTCGGGAGCGGCCGGCCGTCCAGGAAGATCTGCCGGATGCCATCGTTCGCTTCGTAAAGGATCAGGACAAGTGTCGGCGTCTGGATGATCTTCCTCGGCTGAGGATGGTTGTGGAGCTGCGTGAGACCGATCGGCAGGCAGTGGGGGTCGGGATTGTCCCTGCTGTTGTCGGCAACGCGTTTCTCGCGCAACGCTGCGGCCCACGGCTGAAACGGGAGGTCGCCGGGGAGGCCGGAGCCGATGTTCCAGAACTGGCTCGGTCGCTTGAGCGGGTGGACGTCGGGTCCGGTGATGGCTTGACCCGGGCCGGTGCGAACCGTCTCCCAGACACCGGAGAGGTCGGGCTTGCCGTCGGCCGTCCGCGGCGACGGCGCATCGAGCCTGACCTTTCCGTCTGGCGTTCGAGGCGCTCCCGACTTCGGATACGACGGCCACTGCGCCGCGAGCGGCGCCGACATCATGACGACGAGGGCGAAAACACGGGCTGGTCGGAATGGCACTCGTGAAGAAGTCTAACCTGATCAGCGTGGGTTCGGCAGGGCGAGGACACCTGCTGATACAATCCGGCTCCACACCACGCGGAGGCAGCGGTGATCATCGACTCGCACGGACACGTGACGGCGCCTGACAGCTTGTACGTCTACAAGGCGCAGATCCTCGCCCATCGCGGGGCGCACGGGCGCGGCGGCAACCTGGCCAACGACGAGGACATCAGGAAGGCGCTCAACTCGCCCGTCTTCGGGGGCAGCTCGCACCTGGATCAGCTCAAGGAAGTGGGGACCGATCTGCAGCTCGTGTCGCCGCGGCCCTACCAGATGATGACGAGCGAGCACCCGCGACTGGTCCAGTGGTTCGTCGAGGAGACGAACAACATCATCGCCAGGCAGGTGCAGCTCTACCCGCACACCTTCCGCGGCGTGTGCGGCCTGCCGCTGACGCCGGGCGTCAGCCCGAAAGCGGTCGTCCCGTACCTGGAAAAGTGCGTCAGGGAGCAGGGCTTCGTCGGCTGCCTGCTCAATCCCGACCCCGGCGAGTGCAGCGGCGTCGAGACGCCGGCCCTCGGCGACCGGTTCTGGTACCCGTTGTACGAGAAGATGGTCGAGCTCGACATCCCCGGCCACATCCATTCGGCCGGCTGCCGCTCCGATCGGCTGCCGTATTCGCTGCACTTCATCAACGAAGAGAGCATCGGCGTCGTGTCGCTGCTCAACTCCGACGTGTTCAAGGACTTTCCCTCGCTGAAGATCCTCGTGTCGCACGGCGGGGGCGCCATTCCGTACCAGTTCGCACGGTTCGAGGCGAGCTCGCTCCGCGGCAAGGGCCCGAGGTTCTCGGAGAAGATGCGGCACCTGTACTACGACACGGTGCTCTACTCGAAGGACGCGCTCGAGCTGCTGTTCAAGACGGTCGGCGTGGATCGCTGCCTGTTCGGCACCGAAAGGCCCGGCGTGGGCACGGTCAAGGATCCACGCACGGGACGATGGCTCGACGAGACACGGTTCACAATCGAGGCGATCGAGTGGCTGAGCGCCGCCGACAAGCAGATGATCTTCGAGGACAACGCGAAGAAGGTCTTCAACCTGAAGGTGCCCGAAAAGGCGGTCGCGTAGTGTTACGCCTTCTTGTCCTGGCGCCCTTCATTGCAGCCGTCGGCCTGGCTGGTGTGCCCAGCGCCCAGGCTCCGCAGAAGGTCACCATCAACTACCCGACGCGGAGCGGCGCCTCCTGGCATCTCTATCTTGCCAAGGAGGGAGGCTACTACCAGAAATACGGCCTCGACGTGGAGCTGCAGTTCGGCGTGCACCCGACCGGCATCGCGATGCTCACGAGCAATCAGGCCGTGATGGTGAACCACTCGCTCGAGCAGGGGATGCTGGCCGGCGTCCGCGATGCCAATGCGTTCACGCTGATGGGCAGCACGTCGAACAAGGGGTTGTTCGCGCTCGTGGGGCAGAAGGGGCAGACCTTCAAGCAGCTGAAGGGCAAGCGCATCGCGATCGGCCAGATCGGCGACGCGCCGTACAACTACACCGTCGCGCTCCTCGGCACGATCGGGCTCGGGGTGCGCGACGTCCAGTGGATTCCGGTCGGCACCGACGTCAGCGGCCGCGCGGCGGCGCTGCAGACCAACAGGGCGGACGCGACGCTCCTGACGGCGCCCAACTACTTCCGGCTGGAAGAGGCCGGCTATCCGATTCTGGCCAACCTGGCCGACCACCCGGTCTTCGCGGCGACGGTCTATCTGTTCGCGCGGAAGGCCACCGTGGACAACCCGAAGCTCGCCGAGTCTCTCATCAAGGCGCACGCCGAGGCGATCAAGCGCTTCTACGACGACAAGGCGTTCGCCGTGAAGACCTACATTGCCTTCGACAAGCAGCCGGAGGCCGACGTTGCCCGCATCTACGACCTCTACAAGCAGGGCAACATCTTCGAACGCGTCCCGTACGTGATGGGGGGCGCCGTCTCCTCGATCGTCGCGCAGCAGGCCGATCCGCGCCTCGCGGCCGACATGAAGGCCTTCGACTTCCACAAGGTCGTCGACAACAGCGTCGTCGATCGCCTGGTGAAGGAGGGGTTCTTCCAGCAGCTCTTCGGGCCGGGCGTGAGAGCCGAGGAGCAGAGCAAGGCAAAGCTCGCGTTCAGGTAACGCGAGACTACTCCACAGCTCGCTTGTGTTGGAGGGCTTCGGCCAGCGGCGTGTTGACAAAACGGCCGGTCTTAGTCAAGACGAGCCTTGGCGAATTCACCGACACAAGCGAGTTGCGGGGTTAGTCCGGATGCACAAGCTCGAGATCGATGGCCTGACGAAGCGGTACTACGTGGAGCGAGACGGCCGCCAGGTGCTGGCTCTCTCCGCCGTGTCGCTGTCGGTGGCGGAAGGCGAGTTCGTCGCCATCGTGGGGCCGAGCGGCTGCGGCAAGACCACGCTGCTCAACATCGTCGCCGGCCTGCTCCCGTACGACCTCGGGACCGTGGCGATCGACGGCAGGCGCGTCGAGGGCCCCGGCGTCGATCGCGCCGTTGTGTTCCAGCACTCGAGCCTGCTGCCCTGGCGAACCATCGCGGGCAACGTGCGCTACGGGATGGAGCTCCATCGGCGCGTCGATCGCGCCACCATGCAGCAGCGCACTGATTACTTCATCGGGCTCGTCGGGCTCACGGGCTTCGAGCGCCACTATCCGTCGGAGCTGTCCGGCGGCATGCAGCAGCGCGTCAACCTGGCGCGGGCGCTCGCCTCGGATCCGGTGGTGCTGCTCATGGACGAGCCGTTTGCGGCGCTCGACGCGCAGACCCGCGAGCAGATGCAGGTCGAGCTGCTGAAGATCTGGACCCACGCGCGGAAGACCGTGCTGTTCATCACGCACCAGATCGACGAAGCCGTTTACCTGGCCGACCGCGTGGCGGTGATGAGCGCGAGGCCGGGCCAGATCAAGGGGGTGTTCGACGTCCCGTTCCCCCGCCCGAGGCCGCTGAGCGTGAAACGCGATCCCGGCTTCGCCGCGCTCGAGGACGCGATCTGGGGTCTGGTGGACGCCCGGCAGGAGCGCGGCGATTCGGTGGGCAGGCCCGCATGAGCGGGACCAGGGAGCCGGAGCTGATCGAAGCGCCGCGGCGCAGTTTCTATCAGCGGCACGAGAGGCTGATCCTCGGCGGCCTCTCCGTCGTCGTCGTGCTCGCCGTGTGGCAGGCGTTCTGGTCGGCGGGCAGGATCTCGCCGCTGTTCTTCACCGGGCCGTCGGCCGTGGTGAAGCGCTTCGCCGAGGAATGGACCGGGGGCCGGCTCAAGGCGGACCTCGTGTACAGCGGGACCAATTTCGTGATCGGTGTCGGCCTGGCGATTGCCACCGGCGTGGTGTGCGGCGTCCTGATCGGATGGTACCGGCGCCTCGGCATGGTGTTCGAGCCGTTCGTGGCCGCGCTGTACTCCACGCCGCGCGTGGCGATGATCCCGCTTATCCTGATCTGGTTCGGTATCGGCATGTGGTCGAAGGTCTTCATCGTGTTCATCAACGCCTTCTTCCCCGTGCTGATCAACACGATCGGCGGCGTCAGGGCGATAGACTCGGATCTGCTCCGCGCGGCGCGCGCCTTCTGCGCCTCCGACTGGCAGATCTTCACGACCGTCGTGATACCCGGCTCGGTGCCGTTCATCCTGACCGGCGTGCGCCAGGCCGTGGCGCTGGGGCTGATCGGCGTCGTCGTGGGGGAGATGTTCGGCGGCAGCGAGGGCATCGGCTACATGACGAACTACAGCGGCCAGACCTTCCAGACCGACGCCGTGTTCCTGGGCGTCGTGCTGATTGCGTGCGCGGGCATCGTGCTGACGTGGCTGGCCGAACGGCTCGAGCGGCACTTCAGCCGATGGAGACCGGAAAGATAGGCAACCGACGCCGTAGAGCGCACGCTTCAGCGCGCGCGGAGACTGACGCATGGCAGAGATCGTTCTTGGTATTGGATCGTCGCACGGGCCGCTGCTCTCAACGCCGCCCGAGCAGTGGGACTTGCGGGCGAAGGCCGACCGCGAGAACAAGGGGCACTGGTTCCGGGGGAAGACCTACGA
>DASTDQ010000675.1:0-6203 GCA_035710305.1 Vicinamibacterales bacterium
GTTCGAGCCGTACAGAATCAGCGTGCGATCGAGCAGCGTTCCGTCGCCGTCGGGAATCGACTTCAACTCCTCGGCCAGGTACGCCATCGTCGAGACGTGGTAGCGGTTGAGGGCCGCGTACCGGCGTATCTGGACGGGATCATCCTGGTGGTGCGACCCGCCGTGGAAGCTGACGCTGTTGCCGCCGTCGGGGAACAGCGTGCTCTTCGGGAACGGATACACGCGGCCGGTCAGATCGCGCGCGCCAAGCAGCGTCGCGACACGCGTGATGTCGGCCTTGAACGCCGTCGCCACCATCTTCCAATGGAGTCTGATGTGCTCGTCGAACTGCTCCGGAATTCCCGGCGGCAGATCCAGCTCGGGGACTTCGCCACTCACTTTCGACGCCATCTGGATCCGCCGCTCGATCGCGCGGATCTCATCGGTGTACTGATTCACCGTTCGCACGTCGCCGGCCCCGAGCTGCTTGCGAAGCGCGGCGAGCTCGTCGAGCAGGGAATCCAGGATGCTCTGGCTCTGCTTCATCCGCTGCGCGCGGACTTCAGGGGTCGAGCCGCTGCCGAACAGGCGCTCGAAGACCACTTGTGGATTGAGCTCCATCGGAAGCGGGCTCGTCCACGGCACCTTCTCGTTCTCCGGCGTGTCCACTTCGACCCACGAGATCGAATTCGTGTACGAGCAGCTGTAGCCCTCGCCGCAGTTGCTGGAGCTGGAGTTCGGATCCTCGACCGCCAGCTGCAGCGACGGCAGGAGCGTGTCCTGGCCGATCTTCTGCGCGATGACCTGATCGATCGTCGCGCTGCCGACGGTCGCGTCGGCGCCTGCCGTCTTGCGCGGCTTGATCGCGGTCAGAAACGCCGCAGCGACCCAGTGGTCCGAGCCGGTCGTTCCCTCGGGCGGCTCGGCCGACTGCGACCAGAGCCCGTTGAGCACGACCGTCTGGTCGCGCAGCTTGTCGAGCGACTCCAGGATGTAGGGCAGCTTCTCCGGCAGCGGTCCCTCGACCTCCGGCTCCCAATGGCCCGGGCCCATGCCGTGCGGAAAGAAGACGCCGACGAAGCGGGGCTTGGTCTGCCCCGCGGCAGTCTGCGCCAGCGCCGTGCTGGCGGGAACCATTGCATCGAGGAGCGGCAGCGCCAGCGTCACGCCGGTTCCCTTGAGAAACGTCCGCCGAGGCATGTGCCTCTTGGTGATGAACGGCATGGTCAGTTGGCTCCCCTGGTATCCGGATTCGCGGGTGCGCTGGTGTTGGCCGCGGTGAGGCTCGCGGCGTCCACCTTTGTGTTCATCTGGAACGGCCGGCTCTTGACGACGCCGAGCACGAGGGCGGAGAAACGGCCCTTGTTCTCGATCGTCTCGCGGGCAATCGCGCGGACGAGCGGCTGATCCCTGTACTCGACGCCGCGGCCGAGCGCGTAGGTCAGCAACTTCTCGGCGGCGACGGTGACGAACTGATCGTCGTACTTCTGCGCGAGCCAGCTGCGAAGCTCGACGGCGCTCGTCACGTTCGTGTTGTCGAACACCTGAGTGACGGGATTCACGGGCGTCGTCCCGTCGGAGGTGCGCCACAATCCGATCGCGTCGAAGTTCTCGAGCGCGAAGCCGATCGGATCCATCAGGCGGTGGCACTGCACGCAGTCCTGCCGCACGCGGTGTTCCTCCATCTTCTGGCGCATGGTCGGCTCCTTCGCGTTCGGATCCGACGCGCGCGCGGGAAGAGGCGGCACATCCGCCGGCGGCAGCGGCGGGCTCATGCCGAGGACGTTGGTCATGATCCACTTGCCGCGCGTCACCGGCGACGTGCGATCGGGCTTGGAGGTGGTCGCGAGGAACGCCCCCTTCCCAAGCAGGCCGCGGCGTGCTTCCAGGCCCGGGCCCAGCGTCACCCGCCTGAACTGGCTGCCGGTGACGTTCCTGATCCCGTAGTGCTTCGCAAGGCGCTCGTTGACGAACGTGTAGTCGGCGTCGAGCAGATCGACGACGCTGCGATCGTCTCGGACGATGGTGTCGAACAGCAACTCCACCTCGCGACGCATCGCCTGGCGCAGCGGATCGTCGAAGTCCGGGTAGACGAGCGGCAAGGGAGTCGTCGCGTCGAGCCCGCGCAGGTTCAGCCACTGGCCCGCGAAGTTGACGGCAAGCGCCGACGCCTTCGGGTGTCGCAGCATGCGCCGCACCTGCCGTTCGAGCGTGACCGGCTCGTTCAGGCGGCCGGCCGCCGCCAGCTTCAGCAGTTCGTCGTCGGGCGACGAGCTCCAGAGGAAGAACGACAGCCGGGACGCGAGATCGATGTCCGTGATGCGGTACGGCTGCCCGGGGCGGGTCCCGACGAGCTCCTCTTCGATCCGGTAGATGAACTGCGGCGACGCGAGCACGCGCGCCAGCGCCATCTCGATGCCCTGATCGAAGTCCTTTTCCTTCCGGCCGAACTGGTAGAACTCCATCAGCTCGCTGACGTCGGCCGGCGTCGCCGGACGACGGAAGCCGCGGGTCGCCATGTTCGAGACGATCCGGCGTGCGCACGCAGTTTCTTCCGACGCCGTCTTCGGAGTGCAGACGAAGATCTTCCGCCGGCTCGGCGAGTCCTTCGCTGGCGTCGCGTTGAACGGTCCTTCGATTCGCAGCGTGCCGACGTGCGGGAAGAAGGTGTAGCCGGGCGTGGGCCCTGTCTGGACCGTCGATCGCATGAAGTGCTTGTCGAGGTCGAGCAGCGGAGCGAAATTCGTGGCGAGGAACGTCGCGCCGATCTGGTGCGTGCCCGCAGTCGTCTTGAAACGGACGCGCATCGGCGGTGCGTTGCGTCCGAACCCGCCCCCGCCGCCGCCACCGCCGCCCGCGCCCCGGCCTCCGGCCTGGGCCGCTTCAGGCGCGGCGCCCGTGTTCGCGCCGCCGCGGCGGCCGCAGTTGCCGCCCTGGTTCCGGCCGCCGCCTTGCCAGTTCATCAGGCTGAGGCGTTCGCCGTCGAGCAGCATCTGGATCTGTTCACACGGCACCGAGCCGAAGCCGGTCGGCGACATGTTGTCGCCGAAGATCGGCGTGACCGTGAGCGTGTATTCGCCGTCGGAGGGGAACGTGTGTGGCACGAGCATGCCGCCGCGCGTGCCGAACGGCATGCCTTCGATGTGATAGTCCTGCGACGTGTCTTCCCGCGTGCGGTAGACGACGAGCGTCGGCTCTTCCGCGTAGCCGAGGGCAAGCCGGCTGATCTTCTGCGCTGCTGACACGTAGGCCTCGACGAGCGTGGATGAAATGCCCAGCGCTCCCGCGATGTTGTCGAAGCCCGAGGTGGAGTCGTCCGACGGCAGGTATTTGGACGGATCGATGTCGAGATCCAGCAGGTCGCGAACGACGTTGGCGTACTCGGTACGATTCAGCCGATGAAGGCCTGGCGGCGGCGCGAACGGCGTTGCCGTGCGATCGAGCGACGTCTCGAACGACGCGATCATCGCGTCGAACTGAGCGGGGTCGGGCCGCCTGGTGCCGAGCGGCGGCATCTGTCCCGCGCGGACTTTGCGCACGACCAGTTCCCACTTTTCCCGATCCTTGTCGACATTGGCAGGATCGAGCTGGTCCATCGTCAGCCGGCGCGCCGCTTCCAGCCCCGCGGCCTTCATCTTCTCGCTGTGGCACCCCATGCACCACTGATTGAGAAACGCGCGTTGAGCGTCGGCCGGGATAGCCGGAGCGGGCGCGCTGACCGGTCGGGCCGGCGCGGCGGGTCGCGCGGGCGCAGGAGAGGACGCCTGCGGACGTGTCTGGGGCTGCGGCGCCCCGGCACCGTCGGGGCGAGCCGACTGCGCATGAACGAAGGCGGCGAGGAGCATCGCTCCGCAGACGACCGCGAGGGACCTGTATCTCATGCGAATCCTTGGGGGCCGAATCGCCGAAAAGCCTTCGGACTAAATAGGATACCGAAACAAACCGACGCCCGGCAATCGGGGAAATCTCCCCGTTCGACCGCCCGGACTGTACCCAAGTGAATACTGCCTCGTTTACAGCGTCGTTTCGCGAGACCGGGTGAAAAGCTCGACAACCCATCTGCCGAGTTTTCGGCCGAGCGACGATAACCCCGGCAGATGGCGCAGAGGATTCACATCCTGGGGCCGCAGTCGATCACGCCGATCGGGCGCTATATCGAGTACCGCAGAGCCGCGCCCGGCGACACAGACGTCCAGGCCGCGTTCGCGTGTGTACTCCTTTATCGGGAACGGGAGTTTCGCTCGTTTCACGGGTCGTCGTGGCGGCCCGATCACCTTCCCGCTGCCGGCGATCATGGACCGTTCGCGCCATACGGTCTGACCGAGGCGGCTGCCGGCGTCATCGCGAAGACGATTCGAGGCATCTGGGGCCTCGAGGCGGCGGCCGCGGACCTGCCCGAAGATCTGTTCGGGCTGAAGGAAGAGGCACTGGCCGGCCTGTCCGCCTCCCTTCGCCCCATCAAGGCCCACGCGTTCGCCACGCTCGTCGTCTCGCGTCTCCAGCGTGACCTGTGCCAGTACGAAGACGCGTTCGAGCGGGCGATGAGCGCGCTTTCACTCGGCGTTGACGCGGCCATGGGGTTCGCGCTCGCATGGGACGCTGTGTGTCTCACGATTCCCGCCGGAGGAGAAGCCGGCCGGAAGCGAGCGGAGTCCCTCGAACGGCAGGCCCGGTCCGCGCTGCGCGGGAAGGGCAAGTCGGGCCATCGCTGGCAGGCCTCCGGGTTGGAGCGGTTCGACGAAAAGGTCCGGCAGCACGCTCTCAGGACGCGGCTCGCCGTCGAGGGCGAGTCGTTCTCGCGATTTCTGTCTACGGAGGCTGAATTCTGCGAGCGCGAGCGTATCGATGCCTTGCGAGGCTTCGACGAAGCCAAGGTGCCCGCGGATCTGCGCGATCTGATTCCCGTCGCGCAGCGGTTTGGCATTGGAGACGACGTGTGCCGGGGACAGGTGATTCGAAAGACGCGCGCCGCGGATCGAAAGGCGGTCGCATCAGCAGTCGGGTCCCGCGCGCAGCGGATTCAGGGCTGGCTCGACTCGCTCGGCGAACCGCCGTATGGCACTGAAGCCGCCTGCTTCTTCTGGTTCCTCGAGGCGCTCGAGGAGATGGCAGGATAGGCAAAGGAAATGTCAGGACGGGCAAGGAGATCGCAATGTGGGTGAAGGTTCTTCCGCTGGTCCTTGTTAGCCTGGGCACCGAAGCCCCCATAGGCGATGGCGGGCAGGACACACTGCGAGAACGAGTCAGAGAAGTCGGTGACCTCAACCTCGTAATGATGCCCGCATACGAGCCAGTGACTGTCAGGGATCTTGCCCGCGAGTCCGACGCAATCGTCGTAGCGAAGATTGAAACGGCCCGGGTCGTACTGTCTCCCGACGAACAGACCCTATTCACAGATCTCCAGATTACCGTGCAGCGCGTCATCCGGCGTCGAAACGGTCCCGGCATGGCCGCCGCAGACTCGTTGGTCGTTCGCCGCAACGGCGGCGTGACCCAACTCGAAGGGCGGAACGTGGTCCTCGAGGAGAATGACTTCCCACCGTTAGAGATCTCTGGCGAGTACCTGTTCTTCTTGCGGAACAGCCAGGGTCAGCCTTTCTTCCGGATCTCACACGGTCCCCAGGGCGTTTTTCGAGTCACCGCCGGAGGAGTCCGGCAAGTATCCGAAGTCTTCGGCTCATGGAACCGCGAGCGCGGCACCTCGGCTCCGATGTCCGTACTCGAGGACGAGATCCGCGCCGGACTGGCTCCTCGCGTCCCCTGATCACCTTCGCACAATCCGTCCTAGCCGTGAGCCTTAGCCAAGGTTCGTCGCATCTGTCCGTGACGGAGTTTCTCCGTGTCTCTGTGCCTCCGTGGTTCGTCCGTGGATTAGAGCGCGCGGGGAGATGGTAACGTAACCCGTTGTGACACTTCCCCCCGGGCTGCGCACGTGGCTGTCGGCGGGCGCTGCCCTTGTGCTGCTGAACGGCGCGCTCACGTTCGAGAACGTGTGGCCGACTCCAAAAATTCAACTCACGTCCACGCTCTCGATCGAGCTTGCCGTCTCCGTCCTTCTGCTCGCCGTCCTGTACCGGCGTGCCGACGTCCTGTCGAGACGCGTGCTCCCGGTCGTGTGGGTGGTGCTCGTTGCCGGCCGCTATCTCGACGTGACCGCGCCCGGACTCTACGGGCGCGAGTTCAATCTCTACTGGGACTCGCAACATCTCGGGGCCGTCACCGCG
>DASTDQ010000676.1:0-2819 GCA_035710305.1 Vicinamibacterales bacterium
GACTCGCCATTCATGAGCCGCGGCAATTTCGGGATCGGCGCCACGGCCAGTCGGCACTACAACGCGCCGTACTTCAGCGCGAACGACCCCGAGGATCGGAACAACCGTCAGTTCGCAGGCAGCTTTTCCTTCTACTCGACGACGGCAAAAACCGGGCGGCACGACGTCAAGATCGGCGCCGAGCACTTCAGGTCGTGGCGCACCGGGGGCAACTCACAGTCGGCCACGGGATACGTGTTCCTGACGGACTACCAGACCGCCAACGGCAAGCCAGTGGTCGATGCGGACGGCCACCCCATCCCTGTCTGGACTCCCGCCGCGAACGGCTCGCGCACGCGCATCCAGCAGTGGCTGGCCTACCCGGGGTCGACGCTGAACATCAACACCCGCTCGGTCTACGCCCAGGACCGCTGGCAGATCAACAACCGGCTCACGGCCGACCTCGGCCTGCGGTACGAGGACGTCAAGAGCGATGCGACAGGCGACATCGTCGGGGCCGATACCACCACCTGGCTGCCGCGCCTCGGCATCGCCTGGGACATCCAGGGAGACGGACGGTCCGTCGCGCAGGCGACCTACGGCTACTACTCTGGAAGGTTCACCGAGCGCGCGTTTGCGAGGAACACGAACGTGGGCTCTCCGAGTCGCGTCGACCTCTCCTATATCGGTCCCGCGGGCGTCGGCCGCAACTTCGCGCCGGGGTACGACCTGTCGAACTACGTGATCACGGGTGGCAACTTCCCGACCGCGAACGTCTTCTTCGATCCCGACCTGACCTCGTCGAAGACGGACGAGTTCACGCTGGCGTTCGGCCGACAACTGCGACGCGGATATACGAAGGTCACCTACACGTGGCGGAGGACGGACGCGTTCATCGAAGACTTCATCAACGACCCGACGGCGGCTGGCAAGGTCAACGTCGTTCGCGATGGAGTCAACTACGGGACATTCGATGCGGTCACGTACAGGAACACCGACCTGCCAAGGCGCGAGTACCAGGCCCTTCAATTCGAGGCTCGCGCCGACGTCCTGAACGGGCGCTTCCCGGTTCAGGGCCACTACACCGTGCAGCTGAAGAACCACGGGAACTTCGAGGGCGAGGCAGCCAACCAGCCGGGCAACCCGTCGATCTGGATGGACTACCCCGAGATGTTCACCGAGGAGCGCTATTACCCGTATGGCCGTCTCGACGAGTTCCAGCGCCACAAGTTCCGGCTGTGGACGACGTACGTTCAGGACCTCGGTCGGTACGGGAGCATCGACATCTCGCCGCTGTGGCGCGTGAACTCGGGCCTGACCTACAGCCTTGCGGCGAGCAGCGTTGGGATGTCGGCGATCCAGGTAGCCGCCAACCCCGGCTACGAGCGCGCGAACACGACGACGGCGACTTTGTTCTTCGGCGAGCGCGGCAGCGAGAACTTCAACGGCTACGGCATGCTCGACGTCGCGGTCCGCTACGGCGTCCCGGTGTGGAAGACGGTGCAGCCCTGGATTCAAGCCCAGGTCTTCAACGCGTTGAACAACCGGAAGCTGATTCAGTGGAACACGACGATCACTCCTGACCCGGCAAGCCCGCTGGACAGCATTGGGCAGCGAACCGGCTACATCAAGGACGCAAACTTCGGGACGGCGACGCTCAACACGCATTACCCCGTCTGGTCGTCGGGCGAGAGCGGCGCCCGCACGTTCCGGGTCGCGTTCGGGATCCGTTTCTAGGCCCAAGGGCTCAGGGCCCAGGCCTCAGGCTGTCCAAAGCCCTGAGTCCTGAGCCCAGCCCTGATTCCTGAAGCCTGATTCCTGAGGCCTGATTCCTGAGGCCTGAGGCCTGAGGCCTTCAAGTATCGATCTGCGCCCGCTGCAACTTCCCGCTGAAGTCAACGTAGATCGATTTCCACTCCGAGAAGACATCGAGGGCGGCCGTTCCGGCTTCACGATGGCCGTTGCCGGTCGCCCTCGTGCCGCCAAACGGCAGATGTACCTCGGCGCCGATCGTCGGCGCGTTCACGTAGAAGATGCCGGTGTCCATGTCGCGCATGGCGGCGAAAGCGCGGTTCACGTCCCGCGTGTAGATCGACGCCGACAGCCCGTAGGCTACGCCGTTGCCGATCTGGATCGCCTCGTCGAGCGAGCGGCAGCGCACGACCGAGACCACGGGCCCGAAGATCTCCTCCTGCGCGATGCGCATCGACGGCTGGACGTCGCCGAAGATCGTCGGCTCGTGGAACCAGCCATTGGCGTGCGGCCCGGCCGTCAACCGGCGGCCGCCCGTGACGAGCGTGGCTCCCTCGGCGCGCCCGATCTCGACGTACTTCATGACGGTCTCGAGCTGAGCCTCGCTGACCGATGGCCCCATGTCGGTCCGCTCGTCGAGTCCATTGCCCACGCGAAGCGCCCTGGCGCGCGCCGCAAACGCGCCGAGGAACTCGTCGTAGACCTTCTCGTGCACGACGACGCGGCTGGCCGCGGTGCATCGTTGTCCTGTCGTTCCGAACCCGCCCCACAGGCAGCCTTCCAGCGCCAGCTCGATGCTGGCATCGTCCATCACGATGATGACGTTCTTGCCGCCCATTTCGAGGTGCACCTTCTTGAAGGCGGGGGCCGCGTTCTGATTGACCACGCGTCCGACGGCCGTCGAGCCGGTGAACGACACGACCCTCACCGCGTCGTGCGCCGTCATTCGCGTGCCGACGTCCGGGCCGCCGGTCACGAGGTTGACCACGCCTGGAGGAATGCCAACCTCCGCCAGTACTTTCACGAAGTTGACCGCGGAGAGCGGCGTCAGCGTCGCCGGCTTGAAGACCACGGTGTTGCCGCACACC
>DASTDQ010000677.1:0-2376 GCA_035710305.1 Vicinamibacterales bacterium
AGCGGAGCTGCTCGCGTCGCTGAATCACCCCGGCATCGCCGGAATCTACGGACTCGAGGAACGCGACGGTCTGCGTGCCCTCGTCCTCGAGCTGGTTGAGGGGGAGACGCTTGCCGAGCGTATTGCGCGCGGGCCGATTCCCGTAGCGGAGGCGCTTCCGATCGCCACCCAGGTGACCGAGGCGCTCGCCGCGGCTCACGAGCTCGGCATCGTTCATCGCGACTTGAAGCCTGCCAACATCAAGCTGCGTCCCGACGGTACGGTGAAGGTGCTCGACTTCGGGTTGGCCAAGCTGCTGGACGGTCCGGCTGCCCTCGACGGGGCTCGGGCCGGGGAAGCCGGACACTACGTAGGCACAGACGTCAGCGATCGTGCTCGGCTTCCGACGGACCTCACGCAATCTCCCACGATCACATCGCCCGCGATGGCAACCCGGGCCGGCGTGCTGCTCGGCACGGCCGCTTATATGAGTCCCGAGCAAGCCAAAGGACGCGTCGCCGACAAGCGGAGCGACGTCTGGGCCTTCGGCTGCGTGCTGTACGAGATGCTGTCCGGAAAGCGCGCGTTCGTGGGAGACGACGTGTCGGACACGATGGCCGCCGTTCTCCGGGCAGATCCCGACTGGCGCGCGCTACCCGAGGGGACGCCACGCTCGCTCCTGCGGCTGCTCAAGCGCTGCCTCTCGCGCGATCGCGCGCAGCGATTGCAGGACATCGGCGACGCGCGCCTGGACATCCAGGAGATGCTCGCGCCCGGGGAGGAGCCAGCGGTCACAGCGGCCGTCAAGCCGGGATCGCTTTTTCGGCGCCTGGTGCCGCTCGCCGTCACCGCCGTCGTTGCGGGCGGGGCCGTGGGCGCCGTCGCGTGGATGACCCGGCCGGTTCCCGTTCTCCAGACTCAGCGATTCACGATCGCGCTTCCCGCTGGCGAGAGTTACACGAACGTCGGCCGTCATCTCGTGGCGTTGTCTCCGGCAGGAACCCACATCGTCTACAGCGCAAACGGCCGGCTCAATCTTCGCGCCCTGAATCAGCTCGAGCCGACGCCAATTCGGGGAACGGAGTCGGGTGCCCGAGGTGCGTTCTTTTCTCCGGACGGTGAGTGGATCGGCTTCTGGCAAGGCCAGCAGCTCATGAAGGTCGCCGTGAGCGGCGGCACTCCTGTCAAGCTTTGTGACGTCGACACTGTGACGGGCGCATCGTGGAGTGAGGACGACACCGTCTTGTACGGTCGAGGGCCAGATGGAATCTGGCGCGTCGCGGGCTCTGGGGGCGCCGAGCCAAAAGTCCTCATCAAGGTCCAGGCGGGAGAGTCGGCGCACGGCCCTCAGCTTCTCCCTGGCGGTGAGTGGGTCCTGTTCACCGTCCGATCCGGCAACCCCAGCTGGGACGACGCGCAGATTGTCGTGCAGTCGATCCGTTCGAATGAGCGCCGCGTCGTCGTCAAGGGCGGGCGCGATGGCCGGTATCTTCCGACGGGTCACCTGGTCTACGCGCGGGATGAGACGGTGTTCGGCGTGGTGTTCGATGTCGGCCGTCTGCAGGCAACTGGAGGAGCCGTCGCGCTCCTCGAGAACGTTCCCAACGGCGGATCTCAGGGCGGCGCCTCCCACTTCGCGCAGTCGGCTACAGGAACGCTCGTGTATGTCGGCAGTGGAATCAGCGCGACCATGGGTACGCCGGTCTGGGTCGATCGCAACGGACGAGAAGTGGCGGCGGTGACGACGGCGGCGCTCGCGGGAGTGCAGCATCCGCGTCTCTCTCCCGACGGCCATCGTCTTGCGCTCATCGTGGACACCGATGTCTGGGTCTACGACCTGAGCGGGCGGCCTCCCATCAGGCTCACTCGGGACGGAGCTCACTACGCGCCAGTATGGACGCCTGACGGGCGGAGTCTGATCTTCGAGACGGCCTCGCCGGCGCCGCTACTCTCGATCGCCGCGGATGGCAGCAGCGCCCCGAGCCCGGTTTCGCCAGCCGAGCACTTCCATCCACATGGGGTAACGCCCGACGGCCGAACTGTCCTCGCAGTCGCGGTGGACGGAGGAGGAGCCGGCGGTGCCGACATTGTCACGATTCCGATTGGCGGGAACGAGGACAAGCCTCGACCGCGGCCGCTCGTCCGGACGCCGGGCCGCGAAGGATTCGAGGGGTTGATGCTGTCTCCGGATGGCCGCTGGCTGGCCTACACGTCCGATGCGACAGGCCGGTTCGAGATCTGGGTCCAGCCGTATCCCGGGCCGGGCGCGCCCGTTCGCGTGTCGCCGGACGGCGGAGTCGAACCGGTGTGGGCGAGGAACGGCCGGGAGCTGTTCTACCTCGAAGGCAGGACACTCATGTCCGTGGCGGTGAACGCCGGGTCGACGTTCGACTTCAA
>DASTDQ010000678.1:0-4089 GCA_035710305.1 Vicinamibacterales bacterium
GTCTTCCCCTTGAGCCACTCGGTGGCCAGGCTGGAGCTGGCGATCGCGGATCCGCACCCGAACGTCTTGAACTTCGCATCGTCGATGATGCCCGTGTCCGGGTTCACCATGACCTGGAGCTTCATGACGTCGCCGCACTCCGGCGCGCCGACGAGCCCCGTCCCCACGTCGGTGCTGTCCTTCGGAAGCGAGCCGACGTTGCGCGGGTTCTCGTAGTGATCGATCACCTTGTTTGAATACGCCATTTCATCTGCTCCTCACTGAGGCCTGGGCCCTGATTCCTGGGGCCTTCTCAATGCGTGGCCCATTGCATCTTCGATAGATCCACACCTTCTTTGACCATTTCGTACAACGGCGACATCTCACGCAGCCGCCGAACCACGTTGGTCAGTCTTTCAACCACGTAATCGACCTCTTCTTCAGTCGTCCAGCGGCCGAGGCCGAATCGAATCGAGGAGTGCGCCAGGTCGTCGCCGGCCCCGAGCGCCTTGAGCACGTAGGACGGCTCGAGGCTCGCCGACGTGCAGGCCGACCCCGACGACACCGCCACGTCGTTGATGCCCATCAACAGCGACTCGCCTTCCACGTACGCGAAGCTGATATTCAGGCTGTGCGGCAGGCGATGCTCTATCGAGCCGTTGACGTACAGCTCGTCGAGGCTCCGGTGCAGCCCCTCGTTGAGCCGGTCTCGCAGCTTGCGCAAGCGACCGGACTCCTCCGCCATCTCCGTCCTGCACAGCTCGGCGGCCTTGCCCAGCCCGACGATGCCGGGGACGTTGAGCGTGCCCGAGCGCATGCCGCGCTCGTGGCCGCCGCCGCTGATCTGCTCCGACAGCAGCACGCGCGGATTGCGGCGACGCACGTAGAGCGCCCCGACCCCCTTGGGCCCGTACATCTTGTGGGCGCTCAGCGACAGCAGATCCACTTTCAGGTCGTTCACGCTGACCGGTACCTTGCCGACGGCCTGGACGGCGTCGGTGTGGAAGAGGATCCCCTTCTCCTTGGCGATCGCGCCGATCTCGGTGATCGGCTGCAGCACGCCGATCTCGTTGTTGGCGGTCATGATGGTGATGAGGATCGTCTTGTCGGTAATCGCCGCGCGAAGATCGTCGAGGCTGATGCGCCCGTCCTTCTGGACCGGAAGGTAGGTCACCCGCGCGCCCTGCTTCTCGAGCTTCTTGCACGTGTCGATGACGGCCTTGTGCTCGGTGACGCACGTGATGATGTGGTTGCCCTTCTCGCGGTACATCTCCGCGACGCCCTTGATGGCCAGGTTGTTCGACTCGGTCGCGCCGCTCGTGAAGATGATCTCCTTGGCGCTCGCCCCGACGATGTCGGCGACCTGCTTACGCGCGTTCTCGACCGCTTCCTCGGCCTCCCAGCCGAACGAGTGGTTCCGGCTGGCCGCGTTGCCGAAATGCTGGCTGAAAAAGGGCAGCATCGTCTCCACCACCCTCGGGTCAACCGGGGTCGTGGCGTGATAGTCCATGTAGATCGGCAGCTTCATGTTCGCCCCTGCCGCGGACCGAGGCCCGCACTTCCAGTCATTGCGCTCCGGCGTACGACGGCCAGTTCGGCCGCCGGCGATTCGCTCTCCGAGGACATCTCCGCGAGACTCACCGTGCCGAGCGCCGCCAGGATCTTTTCGCGGATCTGCCACAGCGGCGCCCGCACGTTGCACTTGCTGTACTGCTCGCAGTCGTGCTTCTCCGTCGAGCAGGCCGTCACCGTGAACGGGCCGTCGATCGCCTGAATCACGTCGGCCACGCTGATCGATCGCGACGGCCGGCTGAGCGCGTACCCGCCGCGCGTCCCCTGCGTCGAGACGAGCAGGCCCGTCCGCACCAGACGCTGAAGAACCTTCGCCATCAACTCGATCGGGATGTCGTAGCGTTCGGCGATGTCACGGGCGCTCGCCGACGCCCTGGTGTCCTGCCTGTGGGCCAGGTGGTTCAACGCAATCAGCGCGTAATCGGCCTTCTTCGACAGCCTTAACATGTGCCTTGGCTAACTCCGACTAGTCTAGTCGGTATTCTGGACTACGTCAAAGGCCTCAGGAATCAGGGCCCAGGACTCAGGGCTGGGCCAGGCCTGAGGCCCTGAGACCGCCCTGGGGCCTGGGCCCTGAGGCCTAGTACCGCGGCAGCGAGGGATCCACCTTGTCGATCCAGTCGAGGATGCCGCCGCGGAGGTTCCTGACGTTGGTAAACCCGACCGACTTCAGGAAGTCCCTCGCCTTGGCGCTGCGAGCGCCGATCTTGCACTGCGTGACGATCTCGCGATCGCGGGGCAGCTCCTGGTATCGCCGCGGCAGCTCGCCGAGCGGAATCAGCGTGGACCCTTCGATGCGGTTGATCTGATACTCGGTCGGCTCGCGAACGTCGAGGATCAGCAGCGTGTCCCCGGCGTTCAGCCTCTTCTTCAGCTCCACCGCGGTGATCTCGCCCTCGTTCACGGCTCCTCCAGGAACATCTGTCGTCTGGGCGGCCGGGCCCACACCGCAGAACTGCTCGTAGTCGATCAGCTTCGTCACCGTGGGACTCGTGCCGCACACCGGGCACTCGGGATCCTTCTTCAGCTTCAGCTCGCGGAAGCGCATCCGCAGCGCGTCGTAGATGAGGAAGCGTCCGATGAGCGGCTCGCCGATTCCCGTGACCAGCTTGATGCTCTCGGTGGCCTGAATCACGCCGATGATTCCCGGCAGCACGCCAAGCACACCGCCTTCGGCACAGCTTGGGACCAGGCCTGGCGGCGGCGGCTCCGGATAGAGGCAGCGATAGCACGGCCCGTCCTTGGTGGCGAAGACAGAGGCCTGCCCTTCGAACCTGAAGATGCTGCCGTACGCGTTCGGAATGCCCGAGAGCACGCAGGCGTCGTTCACCAGGTACCGCGTCGGGAAGTTGTCGGTCCCGTCGAGGATCACGTCGTAGCCCTTGAAGAGGCGCATCGCGTTCTCGGAGGAGAGCGCTTCTTCATAGGTGTCCACTTGCACGTGCGGATTCAGGGCCACGACCTTGCTCTTCGCCGACTCGAGCTTCGACCGGCCGACGTCGTTGGTCGTGTGCAGCAACTGACGCTGGAGGTTGCTGAAGTCCACGACGTCGAAATCGACGATCCCGAGACGTCCGATGCCCGCGGCGGCAAGATACATCGCCGCGGGGGAGCCCAGACCGCCGGCGCCGATGCAGAGCACGCTCGACGCCTTCAGCTTGCGCTGACCGTCCATCCCCATCTCCGGCATGATCAGATGCCGGCTGTAGCGCTTGATCTCCTCGGGAGACAGGTTCGGCAGTTCCCCGTCCATCACGGATTCCTTCAGGCGGGTCTCCACGGGTGCCGTGGGAGCGCCGCCGGCAACCGACGGGACGATGCTCAGCGTGTCGCCCGCCTTGACGGGCGTGTTCTCGCGCTGAAGATAACGGATGTCCTCGTCGTTCAGATACACGTTCACGAAGTTCCGCAGGCGCCCGTTGTCGGCGTACAGGTGCTTGCGAAGCCCCTCGTACCGCGTGGTCAGGTCGGTGAGCAGCTCACCGACCGTGGCTCCGCTGACTTCGACGGACTCCTTCTTGTCGGTGAACGGGCGAAGCGGTGTCGGAATGTTAATGATGTTCGGCATATGTCAGTGGTTCCGGATCGAATGCGGAGCGGTCCTCGCGGAGCCTCCAGGACGTCATCGCGTCGGGCACTCCCGCCCGGACGGAGACGATGACATAGGACATGAACGGCCACGCATGCTCGAGATCGTACTGCGACGGCCGCGCAGGGTGGTCCGGGTGCGAATGGTAGAACCCGATCACGTCTGAGCCGAGCTCGGAGGCGCGCCGCTCGGCCTTCAAGTAGTCTTCTGGCCGGACCAGGAAGCGGCGTCTCGGGCCTTCCTCGGTCGCGTTCGGAAGCGCCAGCACCGAGCTCACCACTCCGTCACGCCCGCAGAGGACGCCGCAGCACTCGTGCGGGTAGGTTTCCGCGCCATGCGCGCGAATCGCTTCGGCCGTCCCCGGTTGCAGCGTCAGCGCGGGCGTATCGCTCTCGCCCCAGAACCGCTCGGACAGGTACTTCTCTCCGCCGTCACAGAAGACCACGACG
>DASTDQ010000679.1:0-2850 GCA_035710305.1 Vicinamibacterales bacterium
CCTGCTGACGATCGCCGTTCTGTGTGTTCTCGCCGCGCCGGCGGACGCGCAGTTGCTGTCTCTCGATCACCCAGGTCAGTACAACCAGGAGGACATCGCGCGCGGCAGCCTCCTGTACACCGCGCAGTGCGCTCACTGCCATGGCCGGTTCGGCGAGGAGGTCTCCGGCGTCGATCTCAGGCGCGGTCTCTTCCGCCGCTCGCGGTCGGACGAAGACGTCGCGCAGGTGATCACGCGGGGCACGCCGGGCGGGATGCCGCCATTCAAGCTGGACGCCGCCGAGCTGACGGGCATCGTCGCCTTCATTCGCGCCGGGTTCGACACGAGCGCCTCCGTGAAAGTCGGCGACGCCGCCCGCGGCCGCACGATCTTTCAAGGCAAGGGGGAGTGCACGACGTGCCACCGCGTGGAGGGAAGAGGCCCACGGTCGGCGCCCGACCTGAGCGACATCGGGCTCGCGCGCGCGGCTGTCGTGCTGGAGCGCACGGTTCGCGATCCCACCTCCTCGCTGCTTCCCATCAACCGGCCCGTTCGCGTCGTCACGGCCGACGGCAGAACGATTCGCGGACGCCGTCTCAACGAGGACACGCACACCGTGCAGATCATCGACGATCGCGAGCGGCTGCTGTCTCTCGCGAAGAAGGACCTGCGGAGCTTCGAGGTCGCAAAGGAGTCCGCGATGCCGGCGTATGCCGGCAGGTTGACCAGCGACGAGATTGCGGACGTCGTCGGGTATCTGCTCACGCTGAGGAAGCAGTAGTGACAACACGCGTCGCGCTCGTCATCGCGGTCGTGCTCGTAGCGCTGGGCGCCGCCGCGCGAGCGCAGGTCACCTCCGATCGGCTGCTGCGCGCGGCGCAGGAGCCGCAGAACTGGGTCACCTATTCCGGCGACTACGCGAGCCGCCGGCACAGCCCGCTGACCGAGATCACTCCCGGCAACGTCAGAAACCTCGAGCTGAAATGGATTCTGCCCAACCAGGTGTTCGGCGCGTGGCAGTCCACGCCGCTCGTGGTGGACGGGATCATGTACGTCACGCAGCGTCCCAACGACGTCCTGGCCGTGGACGCGAAGACCGGCCGCGTGTTCTGGCAGTACCGCTACACCGTCTCGCCGGACGCGCGCGTGTGCTGCGGCGCGAACAACCGCGGCGTTGCCATTCTCGGCGACATGCTGTACCTGGGCACGCTCGACGCGCACCTCGTGGCGATCGACAGGACGAGCGGACGATCGCTCTGGGACGTCCCCGTCGCCGATCCAAAGCTGGGCTACTCGATCACGATGGCTCCGCTCGTCGTCAAGGACAAGGTCCTCGTCGGCTCCGGCGGCGGCGAATACGGCATCCGTGGTGTCGTTGCCGCGTTCGACGCGAAGACCGGAAAGGAACTGTGGCGCTTCCACACGATTCCAGGCCCCGGCGAAAAGGGGAACGAGACCTGGGGAGGCGATTCGTGGAAGACCGGCGGCGGGTCGATCTGGGTGACGCCCTCGTACGATCCCGCGCTCAACCTCACCTACTGGGGCGTCGGCAACCCCGGCCCGGACTGGAATCCCGATCAGCGCCCGGGCGACAACCTGTACACCGACTCGGTCGTGGCGCTCGACCCTGATACGGGCGCTCTGAAGTGGCACTTCCAGTTCTCGCCGAACGATCCCTACGACTACGACGCGGTCCAGATCGGTGTGCTCGCCGATCTCAACTGGAGAGGGATGCAGACGAAGGCCATCCTCTGGGCCAACCGGAACGGATTCTTCTACGTGCTCGACCGGACGAACGGCCGGTTCCTCTCCGGCACTCCCTTCGTCAAGGTCAACTGGGCGAGCGGTCTCGACCCGAACGGCAGGCCCATCCCGACGCCGCAGCCGGAAGGGCAGCCGACGTGGCCGGGGATCCAGGGGGGCACCAACTGGTACTCGCCGTCATTCAGTCCGCGCACGGGGTTGTTGTACGTCTCGGCGTGGGAAGGGTATGCGTCGGTCTTCAAGAAGGAGAAGGTGGAGTACGTGCCCGGGCGCAACTTCCTGGGCGGAGGTGGCACGCCCTTTACCGGAGTGCCTGGCGCGCCCGGCGTGCGCGTCGGACGCACGTCGCCCCTCAACACCTGGACCGATGCCGCAGGCAACGGCGCCGTCATCGCTCTCGATCCGCAGACCGGCCAGCGGAAGTGGACCTTCAAACAGTTCGACGTCACCGACAGCGGCATTCTGACGACGGCCACGGATCTGCTGTTCACGGGTGGGCGCGAAGGCTACTTCTACGCGCTCGATGCCAGAACGGGCGCCGAGCTGTGGAAGGCGAGCCTCGGCGGCCAGATCGTGAACGGGCCGATCAGCTACGCGGTGGACGGGAAGCAGTACGTCGCGACTATTTCGGGACACTCGCTGGTCGTTTTCGCGCTTCGCGACTGACCTTCGCGCGGTCCGGCTGAAGCCGGACACTACGTACGTCACGCTAGTCCGCCTGAAGGCGGACACTACGTACGTCACGCTAGTCCGGCTGAAGCCGGACACTACGTACGTCGCGTAGACTGTCGTAGTGTCCGGCTTCAGCCGGACCGTGACCGATACATCGAAGGTGGTGCTCTCATGATGCGTGTGCTCGTCCTCTCGACGCTCGTCGTCGTCGGTCTTTCATCCGCGGTCTGGAGTCAGGCCACGCAACCCGCCGCGCCGCCGCCGGCCCCGAATCCCGCGAACTTCACGGGCAAAGTCACGCCGCATCCGACGACCGACATCCGGACGCTGCGCTACAGCTTCGAACCCGGGGCGCGCACCAACTGGCACAGCCACGAAGGCGGTCAGGTCATCCACATCGAGCAGGGCAACATGCTCGCGCAGGAAGCCGGCGGA
>DASTDQ010000680.1:0-3494 GCA_035710305.1 Vicinamibacterales bacterium
CCCGAGTGGAGAGCTGGCAGCGCTCGTCACGATCCCGATCTCGCGATCGCCCGCATACAGCTTCGCGCCCCGCGCGGGAGGCGGACCGTCGATGTGGAGCGCCATGAGCTTCCTGACCACGCGGCCGTGGCCCCGGTGCAGCACGCGAATGATGACCTCCTGCCCGACGTAGCACCCCTTCGTGAACGAGATCGCGCGCTGCTCGATGCCCGCCTCGAGCGGGATCGTGTCGTCGGTCATGTCTACGCCGAAGACCGGGTAGCCGGCTTCGATCCGCGCGGCCTCGATCGCGTCGGCCGGCGCCAGCACCGCGCCCGCGGCTTCGAGCGCCGACACGAGCATCGTTTCGAGCGATCGCTCCACGTACACGCAGTACCCGGGCACGCCGAGTTGAGATATACGCGCGACCGATACCGGTTGATCGCCAGCTTGCCCGCCGTAGCCCGTGGGCGAAGGCGGGAGCTCGAACTGCGCGTGCCGGTACTCCTGCCAGTCGGCGAGCCCGCGCGCGCCCTCGAGCGCGCGCTCGAGCACGGCCGGCGCTTCGGGCCCGTGCAGCCAGACGCCGGCCAGGCTCGCGGCCATCGAGCCCACATGGACGTCCTCGGTGAAGATGAACTGCTCGAGCCGATCGACCGTCGGCTGCAGCACTTCAGCCGGGACGTCGAGCAGCATCATCCCCCCCGACTCGAGCACGTGCATGTCGGTGAGCATCCGCCCCTGGGGCGACAGCCAGGCCGAGTAGCAGCCCGTGCCTGGCACGAGCGACTGGATGTCGTTGGTGAGCAGGCCCTGCAGGTACGCGGCCCGATCGGCGCCCGAAACCGCGATCTGCAGCCTCGGCGACACGGCGCCAATCGCCGCCCGCAGTTTGATCGCCCTGTAGCCGTCCTGGAAATCCATCGTCCCCTGCGGTCCGGCTGAAGCCGGACTCTACGTACCCGTCCGGCTGAAGCCGGACACTACTCCAGACCTGATACGATCGAGTCGATGGTGCTTCGCTTCAGCCGGTTTGTCCAGTCCGCGTGTGCGGCCCTGCTGCTTCTGCCCGGGATCGCCGGGGCTCAGCAGGGGACGGCAGCACGGCCGTCCACCGGCTATAACGTCTTCGTCAGGGGCACGCTCCTCGGGCGCGAGGTCGTGACCATCAGCCGCGATCAGGAGGGCACCACCATCACGACGCAGGGCCGGCTGTCGCCTCCCCTCAACGTCACGCTTCGCAACGCCGAGTTCAAGTACCGTCCGGACTGGACGCCGGTCTCGTTCGTCCTGGACGCCACGACCAGCTCGGGCAACATGTCGCTGCGCAGCACCTTCGCCAATACCGCAGCCTCGACGCAAGGAACGCTCGGCACGCAGCCGGTCTCGATGACCCACACGATCGTGCCCAGGACGATCGTCCACGCCAACGGCGTCTTCGCGTCCTACGTCGCGCTCGCGCGGCGGCTCGCCGAGAACTCGGAAGAGGGGGCGGAGTTCCGGGTCTACGTCGTGACGCAGATGGAGATTGGAATTCTGGTGAAGGCGATCCATCGCGAGCGGATGCAGATCGGGACCTCGATGCTCGACGTCCGGCGGTTCGAGCTGG
Organism: Vicinamibacterales bacterium; assembly: GCA_035710305.1. GTDB lineage: Bacteria > Acidobacteriota > Vicinamibacteria > Vicinamibacterales > UBA2999 > Gp6-AA40. The sequence continues at coordinate 1,589 of DASTDQ010000680.1, forward strand.
TCTACCGGAACCCGGCGGGCGATGTGCTGACGAACCTCACGGTCACCGATGACGGGACGCTGGTCAGCGTCAACATCCCGTCGGAATCGGTGGATCTCGTGCGCGACGATCTGGCCTCGTCCACCTCGCGCACGCAGGTGTATTCCAACCCCGGGGACGAAGCGGTCATCATCCCGGCGACCGGATTCAACCTTGGCGCCACGCTGACGAAGCCCAAGGGGACCAACGCCACAGCTGCCGGCAAAGGCGCTCGGCTGCCGGCCGTCGTTCTGCTCGCCGGCGCCGGGATCGGGGATCGGGACGGCTTCATCCAGGGAGTACCGATTCTCACGCAGACCGCCGGCGCGATCGCCGACGCGGGGATGCTGGCCGTCCGGTTCGACAAGCGCGGCAACGGGCAAAGCGGCGGTCGGTCGGAATCGGCCACGCTCGGCGACTTCGCCGAAGACGCGCGGGTGATTGTCCGGTGGCTCGAGCGCAGGCCGGATGTCGATCCCAAGCGGATCGCGGTGGTGGGCCACAGCGAGGGCGCCTGGGTGGCGATGCTTGCCGCATCCCGCGAGAAGAAGATTGCGGCCCTGGTGTCGATCGCCGGCGCCTCCGGCACCGGCGCAGAGCTCGTGCTCGAGCAGCAGCGCCATACGCTCGACCAGTTGAACCTGCCGCCGGAGGAGCGCGAGAAGCGGATCGCGCTCCAGAAGCAGATTCAATCAGCCGTGATCACAGGACAGGGATGGGACGAGGTGCCGGCCGACGTGAGGAAGGGGGCCGACACGCCCTGGTTCCAGAGCCTGCTGGCCTTCGATCCGGCCAAGGTGTTCGAGGACGTGCGCCAGCCGCTGCTGTTCGTGCATGGGGAGCTCGATCGCGAGATCCCGGTGGCGCACACCGAGCGGCTCTCCGCTCTGGCGCAGAAGGAGTCCGATTCGAAGTCGATCGAGGCGGTCATCGTCCGCGGCGTGAATCACCTGCTCGTCCCCGCCGTGACGGGCGAGAAGAGCGAGTACGGCACGCTCCCCGACCGCCACGTCAGCAAGGACGTCACGATGGCTGTCACCAACTGGCTGACCAGGACGTTTGCCGCGATCCGCTGACAACCCCTCATGAGCACGCGCAGGATTCGCGTCCCGGAATTCAGGGAAAAGAAGGCACGCGGCGAGAAGATCGCGATGCTCACTGCATACGACGCCACGATGGCCCGTCTGCTGGACCGGGCCGGCGTCGACGCGCTGCTCGTCGGCGACTCGCTGGGCACGGTCGTGCTCGGATACGACACCACGCTCCCCGTGACGCTCGACGACATGATTCGCCATACGCGCGCCGTCTCGCACGGAGCGGAGCGCGCGCTCGTCGTGGCCGACATGCCGTTTCTCACCTACCAGGTCAGCGTGTCGGAGGCCGTTCGCAATGCCGGGCGGCTGCTGCAGGAAGGAGGCGCCGCGGCCGTCAAGCTCGAAGGGGGCCGTCCGGTGCTCGACGTCGTCCGGCGCCTCGTGGACGTGGGGATTCCGGTGATGGGACATCTCGGCTTGCAGCCGCAGTCGGTTCACCAGGCCGGCGGATACGTCAAGCGCGCCACCCGGCCGCAAGACGCCGATGCGCTCGTCGCCGACGCGATCGCGCTGCAGGATGCGGGAGCCTTCGCGGTGGTGCTCGAGTCGATTCCCGACGAGGTCGCGAAAGCGGCCACCTCCAGCGTGAGCATCCCGACGATCGGCATCGGCGCGGGGCCCGATTGCGACGGCCAGGTTCTCGTGAGCTACGACATGCTGGGGCTGTTCGACCGCTTCGTTCCGTCGTTCGTGAAGCAGTACGCAAAGCTGTCAGACACCATCGGCGCCGCGACGAAGTCGTACGTGGACGACGTACGCGCCGGACGATACCCGCAGACGTTGACGAAGGTCTC
>DASTDQ010000681.1:0-2543 GCA_035710305.1 Vicinamibacterales bacterium
AGATTGAACATCTTCGTCAGCTCGTCGACGAACGGGTTCTTCTCGGGCGTGAAGTGCGGAGCACTCTCCCCCACCGGCCGCCCCTCGAACGTCGTCACGCACGGCGGGCCGATGGGCGAGACCGGCGCGGCGGAGAGCTGAAAGCTCTTCGAGAAGAGTGCCGGCTCGGCAAGGTAGATCGGATCCTCGATCACGACCAGCACGGTCAGGATGTCCCCGTGCCGGTAGAAGCGCGAGGTCATCGTCGCCTGGTCACTGCTGGGCGGGCCGTTCTTGCGAAGGAATCCGGCTTTCATGTGCGTCGTGGTGGCGACGAGCGTCGTCCCCTCCCAGCGGCCGGTGGAAAAGCCGCCGCGCGTGTGCTCGGCGTACTTCGACGGGTGCGGGCGGCCGTCCATCCAGATCGTCATCGGCGCCTTGTCTTCCCACGCGCCAATCGTGTACGAGATCACGCCGCCCCTGATCGGGTCGGTGTCGCTCCAGATCTTCAGTCCGAACGGGCCCTGCACGTAGTAGAAGGCCGGCCACCCCTCGCACTGCCGCTCGATCATCGCGAGCTGCGATTCGTTGTAGGCCAGCGCCCTCGTCCTGCCTTCCTCGTTGAGTGGGAGGCCGACGTAGTCCACGGGGTACGAATCGCGTGAGATGTCCTCGGTGTTCCGCGCGGCCCACGATCCCGCAAGCTCCGACTGCGCATAGGCGGCGCCGAGCATCGGCGCCGACAGCAGCGCCAGTACCGCCAGAGACGTCCGCGCGATCACCACGCCGCCGAACAGGGTGTTGGATCCCATTTGGAACCGTCCGCTTCCTTCTTGAAGTGCGAGCTGACGATGAACTGCTGTGTCAGGTATCGAGGGTCGTCCACGACGGTCGTCACCACGAGCAGCGGAGGGCCGTTCGACTGCGAGGCGAGATCGAAGTACTCCGTCACGCGCGCGCTCTCGCTGTACGGCACGCCGTTCTTGCGCAAGTACCCCGCCCGCATGTTCGTCGTCACCACCGTGAGCGATCCCGCCCGTGCCGCCCCGCCGCGGCCCCCGGCAACCTCCCACCGCGCGGCCGAGTCGCCCTGCCAGGTCGGCGGACCCGGGGGGCCCGACTGCGCCGCAAAACGAAAGAGCCGCGTTTGCGTGCCCGCATCGGTGTCGAGCTTCAGGGTGTTGTCGTCCTGCCACGTGATGTGAATGCGTCCCGGCAGCCGCATCACCGCTCCCGCGCCGTACGACTTGCAGGCGTTGCCCGCGGCCTCGTCGGCCGCCGGATCCCAGGCGTTGACGATCTTCAGCGCCTCGAGTGTGATCGGGATGCCGCGATAGTCCCCTTTCGCGGGCGTGACCATGCGATAGCGCCAGTCTTCGGTGACAAACGCCACCCAGTAGCCGGTCAGCTCGATCGGCGCCGACGCCCTGGGCGTCGCCGGCGGTCCGCCGCGACCCTGGCCCGACACTCCGACGGGCCGCACGAGCGAGGCCGCAGCCACCAGTGCGATTGCAACGAGCCGTCCGGTGCTCATCGCTTCTTCCCCTTCGTGAGGCTGGCGTACACGGCCTCGACGAACTGATTGGTCCAGGCCCCTGAATCGCCGCCGTAACGTCGCGTGTATCCCCTCGCGGGTGATGCGGCCTTGACCTGGTCCAGCGACCGTCCCGCGTCCACGAGCTCCTGCACGCGATCGCGAACGATGGTCACCATGTCTCGGTACTCGACCACGTCGAACTGATCGCAGAGCCTGCCGTGACCGGGAACGACGATCGTCCCCGCCTCGCGCGAAACGATGGGCACCGAAGGAATCGCCAGGTCCACCAGCCGGTTGAGCGCCGCGATCTCGCCTTGAATGCTGCCGCCTCGGGCCACGTCGATCGCCGGAAAGCGCGTCGTGTCCAGAATGTCGCCGGCGACGACGACGTCGGAGCGGCGAAAGAACACCATCACGTCGCCGTCGGTGTGCGCGGCCGGCTGATGGAGGACCTCGATCCCCTCGCCGTTCAGGTACATGTACTTCCGCGCGTGGTCGAACGTCTCGGTGGGCCACGCAGCCCCGGGATACGGCGAGGCCTGCCCCGTCGGCGCGCTCATCCGCCGCAGGACACCCTCTGCCGCCAGAATCGACGCCGCGCCGCCGATGAAGTCGCCCGGCAGTGCGATCGATCCCGCGTTGGTGAAGAGCGTCTGCCCGGCCTTCGCGAGCGCCTCGTTCCCGCCCACGTGGTCGGCATCTGCGCTGGTGTCGATGATGTAGCGAATGGGCCGCGGCGACAGCCGCCTGATCGCCGCCAGTACCGCAGGAGACTTGTCCGCGGAGCCGGCGTCCACGACGACGACGCCGTCTTCGCCCGTCTGGACGCCGATGTGGCCGCCCGCTCCGGCAATCAGGAAGAAGTTGGAGCGAAGCTGGATGATCTCGAGGCCGCTCGCATCGGCGACGGCGACTGGCTGGCTTTGCGCGCCGGGCGCCGCCGCGCCCGTCACGCGCGCGTCAATGCCGATGGCGCACAGCCATGCGAGGGTGAACACGACGCCGGTGCTGACGGCAGATCTCATGG
>DASTDQ010000682.1:0-6026 GCA_035710305.1 Vicinamibacterales bacterium
AGGTGGGCGGACTTTCCGGCGGAGCGTTACCTGACCTTCCGTCTCAGCATCGATAACGAAGCGCTGGCCGGCGAGCACCGTGTACCTGACGATAGGCAGATCGCCGCGCGTCGCGCGCTCGCCTACGAAGAACTCGCGGGCCGGTTACGTGAGGAGCCTGGTGTGACTCACGTCGCGTTCGGCGATCGTCTGCCGGCGATGTCGCCGGAGCTGGTGCGGGTTGAAATGGAGCAGGACGGTGCACCTCCGGCTCTTCTGCGCGGCTATGACGAAGGCCATCTCGGGATGGCTGCGGTCGGTGCCGGCTATCACGACGCATTCGGCGCCAAGGTCGTGGCCGGCCGCGGCTTGCATGCCGCTGACGCCGGGGCGCCGAACCAGCCCGTCGTGGTCAACGAGGCGTTCATGCGCAGGGTCGGCCGGAATCCCGTGGGCACACGGGTCCGCACGCTCCAGCGGCGCAGCGAGGGCGAGCCGGGGCCCTGGCACGAGATCGTCGGCGTGGTCACCGATCCGGGGTTGGATCCCACCGATGGGGCAGAGTACGTCTATCGCGCAGCCTCCGCGGCGGAGCTCGATCCCGTCGTGGTCGCCGTGCGCGTCGCGGGAGACGCATCGCCGCTTGCGCCCCGCGCCGCCGCCCTTGCGCCGCAGGTCGATGCGGGTCTGCACCTCCGGGATTTCGTCACCCTCGACGCCGTCGTTGCACAGGAGCGAAGACGGAGAGTGGGCGGCAGCGTCATCTTCGGCAGCGTTCTGCTCGTCGCGCTGGTCTTCTGCGCGGCCGGTCTGCACGCGCTCATGGCCGTTGCCGTGGCGCGCCGCACCCGCGAGATCGGCATCCGCATCGCACTCGGCGCCAACCCCCGGGGCGTGCTGCGTACCGTTTTTGCCCGTGCCGGTCGTCAACTCGGCGGCGGCATTGTCGCCGGCAACAGCATCGTCCTGCTCATCGCGTGGCGCTCCGACAGCCTGACCGCGAATCTCCTCGTCTCGTCGGTGATCACGACCGTCATCATGGCGGTCGTCGGCGTAATGGCGTGCGCCGCACCGGCGCGCGGGGCGCTGCGGGTTCAACCCACCGAGACGCTGCGGCAGGGCGTCTAGGTTCTCTCCTGGTGTGCGGCCGAGCGCACGGCTGGAAGATACGTCACGAGCAGCAGCAGCCCTGACGCGCCGTCGTAGATCCCCATCGGCGTGAACCCGTCACCCTGGCTGAAGAAGAACGTGGCAAACGTCAGCCGGATGGCGATCCCCAGCCAGTTCGGCCAGCGGTGTTTCACCGGGTCCCGCAAGCCTGGCAGGTAGAGCAAGTTGATGGCCCAGAGCTGAAGGCCCCAGTGGCGCGGCCACGCTTTCGGAAAGGCTTCAGGCTGTCCCGCCACGTTCGCGAAGGCGTCCGGGGCGACGAAGATGAACACCCCGATGACGAGGTTCAGCGCGATGCTGACGAACAACATCACTCGATACGTCTTCAGCGCGCTCATCGGAACAGGAGGCCAATTGTGGTCGCCTCGCAGGTTGCTGTCAACGACGTTGACTGCGTGCGCCCGTGCTAGGCTCTCGATCTCGGGCGCGAGTGTGACGCATTTTCGGAGGAGGCTGTTCCATGGCCGACACCATCCGTCTCGTCGAGTACTTCTACCTCACGGCGCCGAACAAAGCTGGCGAAGGCGCACGGGCGTTGGCGACGCTCAGGGACGCGGGCGTCAACCTGCTGGCGTTCTCCGGATTTCCCCAGGGACGGCGGGCGCAGCTGGACTTGATCCCTGCCGATCCTGCGGCGCTCAAGCAGGCCGCGAAGAAAGCAAAGTGGAAGCTGGTCGGACCCAAGCGCGGCTTCCTGGTCCAGGGCGACGATCGCGTGGGGGCCGTCGCGGATCTGCTCGATCGGCTGGGAAGGGCGAAGATCAACGTGACGGCGATTGACGCCGTCTGCGCCGGTGTCGGGCGCTATGGAGCGATCTTCTGGGTCGAGCCGAAGGACGTCAAGAAAGCGGCGGCGCTCCTTGGTAGTGCCTCGGCGACTCCGTCACCTACGAGCGTCACGCTCTAGCGGGCTGAGTCCAGACGCACGGCATCTTCCATTTGACATCCTGATGGAGTCGGTGATACTCCATTTGGGTGTCTGATAAAGCCCCGTCGAAAGCCGGCGTCCTCCAGGGCACGCTCGACCTGATGGTGCTCCAGACGCTGGACACGCTCGGGCCGCAGCACGGGTATGCCATCGCCGCGCGCCTCGAGCAGGTGTCCGGCGGCGCGCTGCAGGTGAACATGGGCACGCTCTATCCCGCCTTGATGCGGCTGGAGCAGCGCGCCCTGATTCGCGGCACCTGGGGCACCACCGACGCCAATCGCAAGGCGCGTTTCTACGGCCTCACGCCCGCCGGGCGGCGGCAGCTCGCGAAAGAGAAGCAGGCGTGGGAGCAGATGGCGGGCATCATCCACACGCTGCTGAAAGACGAGTCGTGACGCGCGTCCTGCGTGAGTGGCTGCAGCGACTCCGCGCCACGCTGGTTCCCGACCGCAGAGACGAGGATCTGGAAGAGGAGCTGCGGCTTCACCTGGAGCTCGTGGCGGCGGAGGCGCGCCGCCGCGGCCACGATCCGGATGAGGCCGTGCGGATGGCGCGGCTCGAGGCCGGAGGCACCGCCCAGGCGATGGAGGCGCTCCGCGATCAGCGCGGCCTGCTGTGGCTCGAGGACCTGGGACGCGACGTGCGATACGGGCTTCGCGTGCTGCGGCGGAGCCCGGCGTTCGTCGTGGTGGCGATCCTGACACTGGCACTCGGGATCGGCGCCAACGCCGCGATATTTCACCTGATCGACGCGATCAGGCTGCGAAGCCTCCCGATCGCGAATCCGGACGAACTCGTCGACATCCGCGCCGACGGCATCGACGGTTTCGGCGTCAACTCGGGCCCCAACGGCCGTGTCACGTATCCGTTGTGGGAGCAGATCCGGACGCACCAGCGCGCCCTGTCAGGGACGTTCGCCTGGGGAAACGCCGGGCTCGTCATCGGGCGGGGCGCCGACGCGCGGCGGGCCGAGGGGCTCTGGGTGAGCGGAGATTTCTTCCGCGTGCTCGGTCTCACGCCGGCGCGCGGGCGGCTGCTCACCCCGGGCGACGATTCACCGGCCTGCGACGCCGGCGCCGCGGTGGTGAGCCACGACTACTGGCAGGCGTCGCTCGGCGGCAGCGAGGCGGTTGTCGGCAGCACGCTCACGATCGTGAACAACGTGTTCACCGTCGTCGGCGTCGCGCCGGCCGGATTCTCGGGGCTGGAGGTCGGCCGCTCGTTCGACGTCGCGCTTCCCCTCTGTGTCGTCGTGCGGGCGACCCCGGATTCGCAACGGCGCGACAGCTGGTGGCTGAGGGTGATGGGCCGGGTCGGGCCAGGCGAAACGCTTGCGGCCGCGGACGCGCACGTGCGGTCGCTCAGTCCCGGCATCCTCGAGGCCACGATCCCGGACGGCTACAGCGCCGAACTGCTCGAGCGATACAAATCGCTCCGGTTCGAGGCAGTGCCCGTCGGGCGCGGCGTGAGCCGCCTGCGACAGACGCACAGCATGTCGCTGTCGCTGCTCCTGGGCCTGAGCGGACTCGTGCTCCTGATCACGTGCGCCAACCTGGCCACGCTGATGCTCGCCCGCGCCGGGGCCCGCGAGCGCGAGATCGCGATGCGCGTGGCCATGGGCGCCCCGCGGCGGCGGCTCGTCTCGCAGATGGTGGTGGAGAGCCTGCTCGTCGCCGCCGCCGGCGCTGCAGCCGCTGTGCCGATCGCGGTCGCGTCGGCCAGGGCGCTCGTGACCTTCCTCAGCACGCCGGACAACCCGATCAGCCTGGCCGTCGCCGCCGACTGGCGGCTCGTGGCATTCGTGACGGCGGCCGCAGTGCTGACGACGCTGTTCTTCGGCCTCGTGCCGGCGCTCCGCGTCTCGCTGGTCGATCCGGTTGCCGCCATGCGGCAGACCTCGCGCGGGCTGACCGTCGATCGCCATCGCGCCAGGCTCAGGCGAGGGTTCGTGGCCGGCCAGATCGCGGTCTCGCTGGTCCTCGTGGTCTCGGCGGCGCTCTTCGTCCGCAGCTTCCGCAACCTGTCCGCGGTCGACATCGGCTTCGACCCGAACGGCCTGATCGTCGCCTCCTTCTTCGACATGGGCGGCTTCGCGCCACCGGAGCGGCGCCTGGCCTTCCGGCAGGAGCTGGCGTCCGCCATCCGTTCGACGCCCGGCGTTGCGTCCGTGGCCGCCTCGATGCACGTGCCGTTGGACGGGAACACGTGGTCGCACTTCTTCAAGCTGCCCGACGTCGCGGGGGACGAGACCAAGGTCGCGCGGTTTGCGTACATCAGCCCCGGCTATTTCGAGACGATGCGGGTCAAGGTGCTCGCGGGCCGCGGTTTCGACGAGCACGATCGCGCGGAGTCGCGCCGCGTGCTGCTGGTGAACGACGCCTTCGTCCGCCGGCATCTCGGAGGCGCACAGGCCATCGGCACCCGGGTGCGGACGGCTGCGGAGGCCGGATACCCCGAGACCACGTACGAGATCGTCGGCGTGGTCGGGAGCACGAAGTACGGCACTCTGCGGGACGAGGACTGTTTCTGCGATGCCGGCAACGACGCGATGCCGCCGATCGCGTACGTTGCGCTCGCCCAGGACCCGAACCCTCTGCCATTCGTCCACGTGATCGCTCGAGCGAGCGGCTCCGTCTCGACGGTGGCCGCGGGCATCCGGCGACGCTTCGACGCGATCGATCCCGGAGTGGGCGTGCAGGTCGCCGAGCTGGCGCCGAGGATCCGTACCCTGCTCGCGACCGAGCGGGCGATGGCGTGGCTGGCTGGCGCATTCGGCGTCCTTGCGATCGTCCTCGTCGTCGTCGGCCTCTACGGCGTGATTGCGTACCTCGCCGTGAGCCGCAGGCCCGAGGTCGGCATCCGGCTCGCGCTCGGATGTACGCGAGCGGGAATCGTCGCGCTCGTGCTGCTCGATTCGCTCTGGTTGCTGGCGGCGGGAGCGGTCATCGGCCTTCTGCTCACGCCCACGGTCATGCGTGGTGCCGGAGCGCTGCTCTTCGGCATCGGGCCGACAGATCTGCCGACTCTCGCGATAGCGACGCTCGTTCTGGTAATAGCAGGGGCGTTCGCCGGGAGCGTTCCTGCGTTCCGTGCTGCGCTGCTGCCGCCGATGGCCGCGATCCGCGACGAGCCCGAGTCGATGTGGCGCTCGGCGCGCGCGGCGGTCCAGCGTGCCGTGCGCGAACTGACGGCGGGCGACGACACGGCGGCGGACACGCTGACCAGCGACATCGCGGGCGCGATTCATCGCGCGGCGTCGTTCCAAGAGGCCGTGAGCGCGGCGCTCGGCACGCTGCGCGATCGCATCAACGCACGCCCCGTCCTGCTCCTCCAGAAGATCGGGGACGAGTACCGCGGCTCCGAGTGCGCCATCCCGGCCAGGGGGCTGCTGATCAACCGGCTCACGCACTACCCGCATCCCCTGCCGCTCACGCCCGCCGACATCCAGGCATGGAGGAGGTGGGCGACGGAGCTTCGCCCCGGGCATCTCGCGGAGATCGAGACGCTCGAGCGCGCCGGCGTCCGCATCGCCGTACCTCTGCGTACGTCGAACGAGCTCGTCGGCGTGCTTCTCCTTGGAGGCCCCGACTCGCGCGAGGCGTTCACCGCCACCGAGACGAAGCTCCTCAGCGGGGCGGCGAGTGTCTTCGCGCTGCTGATCGAGAACGCGCGATTGAACGCGCGGGAGCTCGAGCAGGAACAGCTGCGGCGCGATCTGTCGCTGGCGGCGGAGGTGCAGAAGCGCCTGCTGCCCACCGAGCTCCCGTCCTCGGAGATCGCCGAGTTCTCGGCCGCGAGCCTGCCCGCCAGAAGCATCGGCGGCGACTACTACGACTTCCTCGACGTCGGCAGCCGCCGCCTCGGCATCGCGCTGGCGGACGTGTCGGGCAAGGGCATTGCTGCGGCGCTGATCATGTCGGGGGTGCAGGCGTCGCTGCGAATCATGGCC
>DASTDQ010000683.1:0-4851 GCA_035710305.1 Vicinamibacterales bacterium
TAGGCCAGCCAGCGGCCGTCCGGCGAGAAGGCTGGCGCCGTTTCGTTGAATCGCGAAGGCGCGAAGGGACGAGGCTGGCTGTTGGGCGAAAGGGACAACGACCAGAGGTCTCCGCGGTCGGCAAAGACGAGGGTGTCAGACGACAGGGAGATCGGCGTCACGGGGCCGACGGTGAGCTCCGCCGGGCCGAGTCGTTCTTCCCCGCCGCCTGTGGGCGACCGCGCGATCAATTGATAACCCAGAGGACCCTTCTGCTGATACGAGGTATACGCAATCCTCTTTCCATCGGGTGCCCACACAGGCCAGTGGTTATCGTTCTCCGAGGTCACCCTCGTCGTCGTACCACGCGCAATGTCGAAGGTGTCCACATCGCAGCGATAGCCTCCCATCTGGAACAGCAGCTTGTCGCCAACGGGGGAGTACCTGGGGTTGACGTAGTTGCCAGGGGGCAGTGGCAACGGGCGAGCTGAGCCCGTGCGATCGACGAGTGTCACTCGTTGCTGATCTGGCGCTCCCCCCGGGATGTAGACACAGCTTCCGTGACGCGAGCAGCTGAAGGTGCCGAAGAATTCCTGACGTACGCCCGTCAAGACCTCGACCGGCGTCCCGACGGGCTCCAGCCGCCCGAGATCGAAAGGTACGGCCATCAACGCACCGCCGCGCAGGAATATCAGGTGCCCTGTAGGCAGATACCGAGGCATGATGCCTCGCTGTACGAGGACCCGCCGTTCACCCGTGCTCATCGTCATCAGGTCGATAGAGCGGTCTTCAGCGGCATCACCACTGGCCGAGGACACGAGCAGCGTCTTCCCATCAGGAAGGAAGTCCGGAAACAGCGCGCTTGCCGCGCGCTGCTCGGGCGGAAGGAGGGGGCGACTCGTCCCGCCGGCTGCGGCGATCTCGGCGAGCCCCATCGGCCCGGGATAGACAATCGTGTCGTCTGGCCCCCAGGCTCCGGCCGGACCATACAGCCCGGGGGCATCGGCGAGCTCCACCACCACGCCGCCGGTGGTTGAAACTTTCTTGAGCTTGCTGTCCGCAAAGAAGCCGAGCCACTTTCCATCGGGCGAGAAGAAGGGAGCGGCTGCCCGTTCGGTATCCGCGAGCGGACGAGCCTCGAAGTCGTTCAGTAAACGAAGGTACAACTGCGGAATGCCACCCCGGCTCGCGACATACGCGACCTGCGTGCCGTCGGGCGAGATCGCAACGGAGATGCCGCCGGCCAGCTCGGTACCAGCGGGGAGCGACATCGTCAGGCGCGCGACACTCGACGTGGTTTGTGGAGTTGCGGGCGCCCGAAGCCATACGGTGATGGCCGACGACGCGGCCACGGCGATCAATCCAACGAACATTGCAATCGGCGCGGACACGAGAGCTCGCCGTCGCGGCGACGCCACCTCGTCTTCCGGCGCCCCGAGGACGTCCTCGAGCTCGAGTCGAACGGCTCCAGCATCACCAAGGCGCTGACGCGGGTCTTTCCGCAAGCACCGGCGGACCAAGGTCTGGATGCGCGCGGGCGCGAGTCGTGCGAGGCGATTCCAATCCACCTCGGTCTTGATGACTGCGGCCAACACCTCACCGACGTCCTCACCTGAGAATGCGCGGGCGCCCGTCAGCATCTCGTAGAGAACGCAGCCGAATGCCCACAGGTCCGCCCGTCTGTCGACGGGCCTGCCGCGCGCCTGCTCCGGGCTCATGTACGCGGCCGTGCCCAGGATCATGCCGGCCTGCGTCATCGCCGGGGTCGTAATCGTCGGCGACCGTGATGTGCCTGGCGACAGAGCGCCCGTCGATTCCATCGCCTTGGCCAGGCCGAAATCCAGGACCTTCACGACACCGTCGGGCCTGATCTTGACGTTGGCCGGCTTCAGGTCGCGATGGATGATGCCCTGCTCGTGCGCGGCTTCGAGCGCATCGGCGATCTGCTTCGCGATGGGAAGGGCCTCATCGACGGGAAGCGCGCCCAGGGCGATCCGATCGGCCAGCGTCGGACCTTCCACCAGCTCCATGACGAGAGCCTTGAGGCCATCGCTCTCTTCGAGGCCGTGGATCTGCGCGATGTGGGAGTGATTGAGTGACGCGAGCGTCCTGGCTTCACGCTCGAAGCGCGCGATGCGTTCGCGATCGGCCGCGAGCGACTCGGGCAGGACTTTGATGGCGACATCCCGGTCGAGTCTCGTATCGCGCGCCCGGTACACCTCGCCCATACCGCCAGCGCCGATCTGGGCCGTGATTTCGTACGGACCGAGGCGAGTACCGGGAGTGAGAGCCATCTGGGACTCGAGGGGTTGGGGACGCGTTTATTCCAACCGCGCCTGCTTCACTTTCTCCGACTGCTCCTTCCGGAACGCACGAAGCTTCTCGCGCAGCTCCGGCCGCGAATTCGCGAGGATCGACACGGCCAGCAGCCCCGCGTTGGTCGCGCCGGCCTTCCCGATCGCCAGCGTCCCGACCGGGATGCCGCCTGGCATCTGCGCGGTGGACAGCAGCGAATCGAGGCCCTGCAGCGCGCTCTGAATCGGTACGCCGAGCACCGGCACCAGCGTGTGCGCGGCGACGACGCCGGCAAGATGCGCCGCCCCGCCGGCACCGGCAATGATCACTTCGATGCCCCGCCCCTCGGCGCCCGAGGCGAACGCCGCCGTCTCGACCGGCGTGCGGTGCGCGGACATGACATGCCGCTCGTTGGGAACGCCAAAGCGGTCGAGCACCTCGACAGCGGCTTTCATCGTGTCCCAGTCGGAAGCAGAACCCATGATGACGGCGACGAGGGAGTGATTCACGCCCGAAATGCTACCGCGAAATGTCGGCGACGCCGACTTGAGGGAAAATGGAAGGTTCTGAGGCACCGAAGTCCCGGAGAGACATGAGCACCGCAAAGATCATCTACACCCACACCGACGAAGCGCCCGCGCTCGCCACCCGTTCGCTGCTGCCCATCATCCGGGCGTTCACGCGGGCCGCCGGCGTCACGGTCGAGACACGCGACATCTCGCTCGCCGGCCGAATCCTCGCCAGTTTTCCGGAGCGCCTGACAGCCGGGCAGCGCCAGGCAGACGATCTCGCCGAGCTCGGCGCGCTCGCCAAGACGCCAGACGCCAACATCATCAAGCTGCCGAACATCAGCGCGTCGATCCCGCAGCTCAAAGAGGCGATCGCCGAGCTCCAGAGCCAGGGCTACGGCGTGCCCGACTATCCCGACGACCCGCGGAACGACGCCGAGAAGGCGATCAAGGCAACCTACGCCCGCGTGCTCGGCAGCGCCGTCAACCCGGTCTTGCGCGAAGGGAACTCCGATCGCCGCGTTGCGGCGTCGGTCAAGCGGTACGCGAAGACGCACCCGCACTCGATGGGCGCCTGGAGCAGCGGCTCGAACACCCACGTCGCGCACATGAGCGGCGGCGACTTCTACGCGAACGAGCAGTCGGCCGTCATCGCCGCGGACGGCAGCCTGAGAATCGAGTTCGCCGACTCGAGCGGGCGGCGCGCCGTACTGAAGGAGTCCGTCAAGGTCTCCGCCGGCGACATCGTCGCGGCGTCGGTCATGAGCCGGAGCGCGCTGACCGACTTCTTCACGAAAGCCATTGACGAGGCGAAGGCCGCCGGCGTGCTGCTGTCGCTGCACCTCAAGGCCACTATGATGAAGGTGTCCGATCCGATCATGTTCGGGCACGCCGTCAGGACCTACTACAAGGACGTCTTCGCGAAGCACGCAGCCGCGTTCGACTCGCTTGGCGTCGATCCCGACAACGGCATCGGCGAGGTCTACTCGAAGATCGAGGCGCTTCCGGCAGCGCAGCGGTCGGCGATCGAAGCCGACCTCCAGGCGGTGTACTCGACGCGGCCGGCGCTCGCCATGGTGGACTCCAGCCGGGGCATCACCAACCTCCATGTCCCGAGCGACGTGATCATCGACGCGTCCATGCCGGCGGCGATCCGCGCCTCGGGGCAGATGTGGGGCCCGGACGGGAAGCTCCACGACACGAAGGCGATGATCCCCGACCGGTGCTATGCCGGCATCTACCAGGCGACGATCGAGGACTGCAAGCAGCACGGCGCGTTCAACGTCTCGACGATGGGCAGCGTGTCGAACGTCGGCCTCATGGCGCAGCAGGCCGAGGAGTACGGTTCGCACGACAAGACGTTCGAGATCGCCTCGAAGGGGACCGTCCGGGTTGCCGACGCCGGCGGCCGGACGATCATGGAGCACGTGGTCGACGCCGGCGACATCTGGCGCATGTGCCGGACGAGGGACCTGCCGATCAGGGACTGGGTGAGACTCGCAGTGGCGCGCGCGCGCGCCACTGGCCACGCGGCGATCGTCTGGCTCGACGACAAGCGCGCCTACGACCGCACCGTGATCGAGAAGACCGTGCGGTACCTGAAGGACCACGACACGAGCGGCCTCGACATCCGCATCATGCCGCCCGTGGAGGCGATTCGCGCCACGCTCGCGCGCGTCCGCGCCGGGCAGGACACGATTTCCGTGACGGGCAACGTCCTGCGCGATTACCTCACGGATCTGTTCCCGATCCTCGAGCTCGGGACGAGCGCGAAGATGCTGTCGATCGTGCCGCTGCTCGACGGTGGCGGGCTCTACGAGACCGGCGCCGGCGGATCGGCGCCGAAGCACGTGCAGCAGCTCCTCCAGGAGAACTACCTGCGATGGGATTCGCTCGGAGAGTTCCTGGCGCTCGCCGTGTCGATCGAGGATCTCGGCCGGAAGACCGGCAATGCCAGGGCGCTCGTCGTGGCCGACGCGCTCGACGAAGCCACCGGGAAGATCCTCGACAACGACAAGTCACCGCAGCGCAAGGTCGGCGGGATCGACAACCGCGGCAGCCACTTCTA
>DASTDQ010000684.1:0-2150 GCA_035710305.1 Vicinamibacterales bacterium
GCGGCGGCGAAGCGGCAGCAGTACCTCGATCGCCGCGGCATCGACGATCCGATGGCGCGCTGCCTGCTCTCGGGCGTGCCGCGCATCACCGTCAGGCCGCTGCCGTTCGAGATCATTCAGCTCCCCGATCGCGTCGTCATCCTCTACGAGGTGCATCACGCGTTCAGGATCATTCCAACCGACGGACGCCCGCACCCGGACGACATCGAGCCGTCGTACCTGGGCGATTCGATCGGCCGCTGGGACGGCGACACGCTCGTCGTGGACGTCGTCGGCTTCAACACCAACACGTGGCTCGCGGGGGTCGGCACGATTCACAGCGAAAAGCTCCGGGTGACCGAGCGCTACACCCGCGACACTCACGACACGATCATTTACGAAGCGACGATGGAGGATCCTGAAGTCTTCACAAAGCCCTGGAAGCAATATGCGACCCTGAGGCTCAGGCCGGGAGAGCGGATCCGCGAGTACGAGTGCATCGAGAACAACGAGGACATCGTCCGCTGGGAGAAGCTGCTCCAGACGGACCCGGCGTTCAAGAAGTCTCCGTAGAGCGGGGCCTTCAGCGTGCAGTAGAGCAGGGGCTTCAGCGTGCAGTAGAGTGGGGGCTTCAGCCCCCGCGTGCAGTACTCTCTACAAATGTCGCCACGAAAGGCCGACGACATCCGGCAGGTGCCGACGGTCGTGGGTCCCCTCTGGGTGGATCGCTGGGACCAGAGCATCGGGAAGACGCTGACCAGGCGGGCCGAGTACGAACCGGAATGGACGGCGTGGCTGACGCGCGTCATTCAGCCGGGTATGCGCGTCGTCGATATCGGCGCGAACCTGGGCTACTACACGGTGCTCTTCGGCACGCGCGTCGGCGCGCACGGTCGCGTGCTGGCGTTCGAGCCCGATCCGTTCAACCGCGACCTGCTCGCGCGCAGCGTCCGCGACAACGGGCTCGAGGGTCGGGTGACCATCCGACAGGTGGCGGTGACGGACCTCGGGGGCAGCTGCCGGCTTCACATCGATCGCAGCTACCGGGGGCTTCATTCACTCAGCTCCCGGAATCGGCTGTCGTACGATGAGACCGATGCCATCGACGTGCCGGCGGTGACGCTGGATGCGGCACTCACGGAATTCGGCGAACCAGATTTCATCAAGATCGACGCGCAGGGCGCCGAGGGGGCGATCCTGCGAGGCGCGTCGAAGACGCTCGGATCCGGACGCCGCTTGACGGTAATGCTGGAGCTGTGGCCGTTCGGTCTCGCCAACTGTGGATCCTCGACGGACGAAGTCCTGCGCACGCTGGAGGGGCATGGATTCACCGGCGCGCGTGTCAAGAAAGACCGGCCCGATCCGATCCCGTGCTCCTGGGACGATCTGTCGGCGCGAGCGGGCCGGCTGACCGACGATCACAGCGCCATCAACCTCGTGTTCAGGAGAGAAGCCGCAGGGAGCTCGTCATGACGCGCACATCGATTGCCCTTCTCCTCGGCGCCGTGGCGTGGGCCGCGCCCGCCTCGCGCGCGGCTGCCCCGATCCCGGTGATGATCCTCGACGGCGAGAGCGGCGGCTCGTATCACGACTGGCAGCGGGTGACGCCCGCGTTGAAGACGATGCTCGACGAGACGGGGCTTTTCGCCGTGACCGTCGTGACGGCGCCGCCCTCCGGCGCGGACTTCAGCGCGTTCAGCCCGGCCTTCGCGACATTCCAGGCCGTCGTGATGAACTACGACGCGCCGGACGAGCGATGGCCGGCGGCGCTCAAGGCCTCCTTCGAGCGGTACATCAGCAGCGGCGGTGGACTGGTCGCGGTGCACGCCGCCGACAACGCGTTCCCGGGATGGCCGGCCTTCAACGAGATGACGGGAGTGGGCGGCTGGCGCGGGCGAACGGAGCAGTCGGGTCCCTATTGGCACTACCGCGACGGCGCGCTCGTCTCCGATGCGACGCCAGGCCGGGCCGGCAGCCACGGCCGCCGCACGCCGTTCCCCGTCACGCTGCGCGACGCGACGCATCCGATTACGAAGGGGCTGCCGAAGATCTGGATGCACCAGGGCGACGAGCTGTACGCGCGATTGCGCGGCCCGGGCAAGAGCATGACGGTGCTCGCGACGGCCTACTCGGATCCGGCCAACGCCGGCAGCGGGCGAGACGAGCCGCAG
>DASTDQ010000685.1:0-8516 GCA_035710305.1 Vicinamibacterales bacterium
CGTCCCAGCTTGGCCTTCGCGGTTTCCCTGCGTGCGCTCTGACGCGTGACCGTGCCTTCACCGGCCAGCTTCTCCACGAGCGCCACCATCTTCTTGGGATCGGACTGGCGGACCACCTGCAGCAGCGTCGACTTGGCCGTAATGTCGGCCAGCCGACATAGGTTCCTGACGTCCTCCGGCATCGTCGTCAGCGACAGCGATTCGGTGATCGACGTACGCGACTTTCCGAGCTTGCGCGCGAGGTCCTCGTGCGTGTGCCCGCAGTTCTCGGCGAGCTGCTGCAGCGCCTCCGCCTCCTCGAACGCCGTCAGGTCCTTCCGCTGGAGGTTCTCGACCAGCGCGAGCTCGAGCACCTCCACGTCATCGACTTCACGGAGCACGACCGGCACTTCCCGAAGGCCCACTTGAACGGCGGCATGGTAGCGCCGCTCGCCGGCGATGATCTGGTAGCGGCTCCCTCGCTGCCGCACGACGAGCGGCTCGATGATGCCCTTCTCTGCCACCGAGGCCATCAACTCGGACAGGTCGCCCATCACCTGGCGGGGCTGCCCAGGGTTCGGATCCAGCAGATCGATCGGCACGAGCCGTCCGACGGGCTCCCCCGCCGAGGCCGCGAGCGACTCGACGTAGTGTTCGTCGTGACGCATCCGTAGCGTTTCAGGCAGTCCGCGCTTCGACACGCTCGATGACCTCCTCGCAGAGACTGTAGTAATCGGTCGCACCGCTCGACTCGGGCGCGAACGTGAAGATCGATTCCTTGTACGCAGGGCTCTCCTCGAGCCGGACGCTCTTGCTGATGACCGTCTTGAACACCTTCCCGCCGAACACCTTCTGGATCTGCTCGCGGATGTCGCGAGCCAGCGCCGTCCTCTTGTCGTGCATCGTGATCACGACGCCCAGGATCCGGAGTCCAGGGTTTGGCCGCTGGCGCACTTTTTCGATCGTCTCGAGCAAGTCGTCGGTGCCCTCGAGCGCGAAGTAGGACGACTGGATGGGAATCAGCAAGTGCGTGGCGGCAACGAGCGCGTTCACGGTCAGAAGGCCGAGCGCCGGAGGGCAATCGATCACGATGTGGGCGTAGTCCCGCGCGACCTTGACCAACTTGTCCTTCAGCTTGAAGTGCGCATCCAACTCCCCCACCAGCCTCGACTCCAGCTTCGCCAGGCCGATGCGCGCTGGAGCGACGAACAGGTTCTTCGTCGTCGCCGCGGGTTGCACGACGCTCGCGAGATCGCACGACGGGTCGGCGATCGCGTCATACATGCTCTTGGAGATTGAGCCGTGCTCGAGAAACGAGATGCTGCTGTTGGCTTGCGGGTCAAGATCGATCAGTAGGGTCTTCCGTCCGCGCATGGCCAGGGCCGCGGCCAGGTTGACCGCGGTCGTGGTCTTTCCCACGCCACCCTTCTGGTTGGCAATGGCAACGATCATGGTGTCGATGGAGAGGCGTGGAGGAGAGCCAGACCAGCGGTCACCGGCTCAGATAAGGGCCGGCCTGAGACGTATGTCGAAAGGTATCCCACGTGTGCGCAAATCTGGGAAGGGGTGCGCCCATTGTAGGGACGCGTCCGGGGCGTGTCAATCGGCGATCAATGTCGGCCGGCCGACATTCACATCTTGTACTTGCCGAGCTCCTCGGGATCCAGGCTCTCGAGCCACTTCTGGAGACGCTCGCTGTCGGCGGGCTCGGACGTGAAATCGGTGCTCTTGGCGCTGTCGATGACGGCTTCCTCGACGAGGATGGGAGAACGCGTCCGGAGGGCGAGCGCAATGGCATCACTCGGGCGCGCATCTACCGCCACGCGTTCCCCCCGGACGGTCAGGTGGATGATGGCGAAGTACGTGTTGTCCTTCAGGTCGCTCACCACAACGCGATCGACCCTCCCCTCGAGGTCCGCGATGATGTTCCGGAGCAGGTCGTGCGTCATCGGGCGCGGCGTCGCGACGTTCTCGATCTGCAGCGCGATCGCGTTCGCCTCCGGCACACCAACCCAGATCGGCAGCACGCGCTCGCCTAGCTTGTCCTTGAGAATCACGATGGGCGTGCCGGCGACGGGATCGACCATCAACCCTTTGATGCTCATTTCAATCAGCATGACTCGTCTCCGTGCCCTTGCGTGCCCCGGCCGGGAGCGGCACACCCCACAGGCTGTGCGGTCCGGCGCGCGTAATCCGGACGCCGACGGACCTCCCGACCCACGTCGGCCCGCCGTCGAGAGGAGTATCGGACGGCATGGGCAGATTCACTACGGTGTTCCCCGACGTCCGTCCGGACAGCTCTTCGGAGCGCCGCCGGCTCACCGAATCGACCAGCACCTCGACCTCCGTCCCCACAGCCTGCCCGTGAAGCTCCGTCTGGATGTCCCGCTGGAGCTGCTGGAGGGCGACGATCCGGGCGGTCTTCTCCTCGGCGCTCACATCGTCGGAGAGCCGTTTCGAGGCCAGCGTGTTCGGCCTCGGCGAGTACTTGAACGAGAACATGCTGTGATATCTCGCCGCCGAGGTGAGCGAGAGCGTCTCGTCGAAATCGGCGCCCGTCTCGCCCGGGAAACCCACGATCATGTCCGTTGACATCGCGACTCCCGGGATCGCTTCCCGAATCCGGCCAACCAGGTCCAGATACTCTTCCCTCGTGTGACGCCGCCGCATCGCGGCCAGCACCCTCGTCGACCCGGACTGCACCGGGAGGTGAAAGTGCTTGCAGACGCGCGGCAGGTCCCGCACCGCCTGGATCAGCCGCGTCCCCGTATGGCGCGGGTGGGGACTCGCGAAACGAATACGCTCGACACCGGGCACGTCGTTGACCTCGGCCAGCAACTGGGCAAAGTCGCACGAGGCATCGTCGGGCGCGGCGTAGTGGTTGACGATCTGCCCGAGCAGCTGAATCTCCTTCCGTCCGGACGACACGGCGTCGCGAACATCCGCAAGGATGTCCGCCTTCGGCCGCATCCGCTCGTGCCCCCTGGTGTACGGGACGACGCAGAAGGCGCAGTGGTCGTTGCAGCCTTCGATGATCGTCACGTAGGCCTTCACCGGATCGGAGCGGCGCGTGATCCCCAACGGAAACGTCACGTCGTCCCACGCGGCGACGTCTATCGACGGGAACGGCGAATCCGACGCCGCCTCCACGAGCAGCGGCAGCATCTTGAGACGCTGCGTGCCCACTACGAGGTCCACCACCTTCCCGTTGGTGTTGCGGAGCAGCGCCCCGCCTTCCTGCTGCGCGACGCAGCCGGTCACGGCCACGACCGGATTGCGGCCGGTCTCTTCCTGCAGAACGCGCAGCTGCCCCAGCCGCGTGTACAGCTTCTCTTCAGCATGCTCGCGCACGCTGCACGTGTTGATGACGATCACGTCGGCATCGACGTCCTCGGTCGTCGGCTCGTAGCCTGCCGAATCGAGCAGGCCAGCCATGCGCTCCGAGTCGTGAACGTTCATCTGGCAGCCGAAGGTCTCAATCAGGTATTTCTTGGCCATGTCTTCGCGGGTTTCGCTTTCGCCTTTCGCCTTTCGCCTTTCGCCTTCTATTTTCCTTTCGCCTGCAGCCCGAGCATCTCGCGCGCGCTCGCCAGCACCGGCGCGCTCAGCGTTCGTCCGCCGATCATGCGTCCGATTTCTTCAATACGACCCGGCTCGTCGAGCCGTTGAACGGCGGTCACGGTGCGGGCTCCTCGAACGGCCTTCTCGACGTGGAAGTGCGCAGAGGCGCGCGAAGCGATGTGCGGCAGGTGCGTAATGCAGATCACCTGGAAGCGCTTGCCGAGCTGCTGCAGCTTCCTGCCCACGACCTCCGCGACCCGCCCGCCGATGCCCGCGTCCACTTCGTCGAAGATCAGCGTCTTCCCCGCCTGGCCGGCGGCAGCCATCGTCTTGAGCGCCAGCATCACGCGGGACAGCTCGCCGCCGGAGACGATCTTCGCGAGAGGCCGCAGATCCTCGCCCGGGTTCGGCGAGACGAAGAACTCGGCTTCGTCGATCCCGGTCGCACCCCACGCGGCTTCAGGAGCGTCCGCCGCATTGAAGCGGACCTCGAAACGCGTCCGCGACATCGCCAGCTCCCCCAGCTGTGATTCTACGTTCGAAGCGAACCGGACCGACGCCTCGCGCCGCTTTCGTGACAGATCCCTCGCGAGGTCCAGGTAGGCCCCGGTCGCGGCGGCCAGCGACTGCTCCACCCCGCCGGCAATTTCGTCGGCCCGGACGAGCGCGTCCCGTTCGCGGCCCAGCGCGGCGCCGGCCTCGATCACGCGTTCGAGCGTGGGGCCGTACTTCCGCTTTAGCCGCTCGAGAAGAGCGAGGCGATCCTCCACCTGCTGCAGCCGGCCCGGTGACGCGTCGATGCCATCGGCGTAGCGGCGCAGAAACGACGAGAGGTCCTCGAGCTGCGACTTGATGGCGTCGCGAGCGTCGAGATGCGCCGCGAAGCGACCGTCGAGCGCGGAAAGCTCGCCGACCCGCTTCCACACCTGGGAGAGTGACGACAGCGCCGACCGATCGCCGTCATAGAGCGCGTCGTACGCTTCCTCGCACAGGCGTTGAATGCGCTCGGCGTTGGCGAGAACCTGTTTCGTTGTGGCGAGCTCCTCGTCCTCGCCCGGCTTGGGTGCGGCCTTCTCGATCTCGTTCAACTGGAACGCGAGCAGATCGAGACGCGCCGCTTTCTCGCGCTCGTCCATGCGCGCACGATCGCGCGCCTCCCGGAGCGACGAGACCGACTCCCAGGCCGAGGCGACCTGGCCGCCGAGCGGCAGGAGCCCGGCCGACTCGTCCAGTACGGAGAGATGGGACAACGGATCGAGAAGCGCCTGGTGTTCATGCTGTCCGTGAAGCTCGATGAGCCGATCGGAGAGGTCACGAAGGGCGGCCGCCGTCGCCAGCGAGTCGTTGATGAACGCCCGGCTCCGCCCCTGGCTCGTGACCTCGCGGCGGACGATCGTCTCGCCGTCAGAGGCGTCCTCGAAGACCGCTTCGATGACGGCCTGCTGTGCTCCGGTTCGAACCAGATCCGCAGATGCTCGACCGCCGAGCAGGAGCCCGACGGCTTCAACGAGGATCGACTTGCCCGCGCCTGTCTCGCCCGTCAGGACGTTGAAGCCGGGCTCGAGCTCGACCTCGACCTCCTCGATCACAGCGAGGTTGCGAATCCGCAGGAGGCGCAGCATGCACGCGGAACTTCCATCGTATCATACGTTTGACAGCCCTCAGGCGCCGTGCTAGTCTGCCTTGTCTGCGCTGTCCCAGCGGCGCATCCCCCACAATGGACCGGAGGCTTCGGTGTATACGTTTGGCTCGTCCATCCTTGCACTGCAGGTGCAGGACGCGGCCCCGCCTGCTGGGATGGGCGGCCTGCTGCAGATCGTCGCGGACTCGAGTGTTCTCAGCCAGATCGTCCTTGGGATCCTGATCTTCTTCTCGATCACGTCTTGGGCGATCATTCTCTTCAAGACACTTTCCTATCGCGCGGTCGCGCGGCAGACGGCGACCTTCCTCGAGGTCTTTCGCAAGAGCCAGAAGTTCTCCGACGTGCAGGCGGTGTGTCCGTCGCTTCCGAGCAGTCCTCTGGTTGGAGTCTTTCAAGCCGGGTACGCTGAGCTCACAGCACAGTTCAGGCTGAGCCAACCCGCCACCGGCAGTCCAGGCACCTCAGGAGCGCGTCCAATCCTCAAGAGCCTCGACGCCGTCGACCGCGCGCTGATCCGCGCTGCCACGACCGAGGTCTCCAGGCTGGAGCGACGGTTGACGTTTCTCGCGACCACGGCGAGCGTGACGCCCTTCATCGGCCTGTTCGGAACCGTGGTCGGCATCACGCTCGCGTTTCAGCGAATCGGCGCGACCGGTTCGACGAACCTCACCGTCGTCGGGCCCGGTATCAGCGAGGCGCTCATTGCGACGGCGGCCGGCCTCTTCGCGGCGATACCCGCCGTCGTCTCTTACAACCACTTCGTGCATCGAGTGAAGGATTTCGCCGCCGCCATGGATGACTTCGCTCTCGAGTTTCTCAACATCGCTGAGCGGAACTTCACCTGATGCCGAAGGTCATGGGCTCGGCGCCGGATGCGGGCGGCCGTCACCAGCGCGGCCGTCGGGTAGGCCCGACGCTTGCAGAGATCAACGTCATCCCCCTCGTCGATGTGATGCTGGTGCTGCTCATCATTTTCATGGTCGCGGCGCCGATGCTGCAACGCGGCGTCGAAGTGTCGCTTCCGGAAGCGATCAAGGCGCAGGAAATCGAGAGCGAACCCATCTATATCGACGTCCCGCTGTCGTTCGGGAAGGACCGCCGTGTATTTCTTGGAGACGAGCCCATCCGTCTGGGGGCGCTGCCCGAACGCGTCCGGCAGTTGACGCTCAACCAGACGACGAAGCGGGTGTTCCTGCGCATCGATCGAGGACTGACGGTGCAGCACGAGATCGATGTGTTCGTCGAGCTCATGGGCGCCGGGATCCGCCAGGTCGGTTTCGTCACTGATCCGCCGAAACGCCGTTGAGATGACCGAGTCTGTCACCGACATCATCGTCGCCCGATCACACAGGCCCGAAGAGCTGAGGCCGATGGTCGTCTGGTCGGCGAGCGGGCACGTGCTCCTGCTGACCCTGGCGATTCTCTGGCCCGGAGCCGACCCGATTCAGGACGAACCGCACATGGTCATCAGTCTCGGCGGGGCGCCCGGCCCGCGTTCGGGTGGAATGACACCGCTCGGCGCACGGGCCGTGCAGGCGCCGGACCCGCAGCCCAAACCGGCAGAACCCGCTCCCCCGCCGCCCAAAGCCGCGGTGCCCGATCCGCCGGCGCGCCCGCGTCCGCAGCCGCCGCAACCCAAGCAGGCCCCCCCGGATTCGAAGGGCAGAAAGCCGAGCACGGGCGAGGAGATGGTCGTCGGGAGCGCGAAAGCTGACACCGGAGTCGTTCGGGGCCAGGGGTTCGGGCTGAGCACGTCGGGCGGGACCGGCGGGCCCGTGACGCTCGACGTGCCGGACTTCTGCTGCTGGGATTATGTCTCTCAGATGAACGAGATGATCCAGCGCGCCTGGGATAGCAACCAGAACGTCAAAGGATCGACTCTGGTGAAGTTCACGATCATGCGGGACGGGACCATTCGCGCTCCCGAGGTTGAGAAGTCGAGCAGCTATCTCGCGCTCGACAACGCAGCCCTGCGGGCCGTCCAACTGACGAGACTTCCTCCGCTCCCGTTGTTGTTTCCGAACGAGACTCTGACCGTTCACTTGCGATTCGACTACCAGCGATGACGAACAACCTCAGCCCTCGACCTCCCGTTCGCGTTTCCCGGCTGGCAACCGGAGCGGGCATACTTGCCGCCGCTCTTGCTGCCGTCGTATTGAGTGCTGCACCGGGCCAGCAGCCGCCGGCGGCACCGCCTCAGCAACTTCCGGCGCCGTCGCAACAGCCGTCCGAAATCGTCGCCGTAATCTCCGGCGACCCGGGCACTCCGCCCCGATACGCCGTGCCGGACTTCATCGCGCTCAGCCCAGCGGCGGCGGAAACCGCGAAGACCATCGGGCAGGTCCTGTGGGACGACCTCGACTTCGAGCAGGAGTTCTACATGATTCCGCGCGACACGTACGCGAGCGTGCCGGCCGCCAAGACGCTGGACACTCTGCCGTTCGACGCGTGGCGCGAGCTCGGCGCCGACGCGGTCGTGTTCGGGACCGTTCAGCAGACCGCGGACAAGATCACGGTCCAGATCCGCCTCGTGAACGTGCGTTCGCGGCGCACGGTGTTTGCGAAGGAATACTTCAACGCGAGCAACGCGCGCGCCTACGCGCACACCATCGCGGACGAGATTCATCAGCAACAGCGGCAGTTGAGGGGGGTGGCGCGTACGAAGCTAGCCTTCGTCTCGGACCGGAACCAGGATCGTCTTGCCGAAACTGTCGAAAAGCGCGAGGTCAAGGAGATCTACACCTCCGACTACGATGGGGCGAACCAGCGCCGCATCACCGTGAGCCGGCAGCTGAACCTCAACCCATCATGGTCGGCGGACGCCCGTATACTCGCCTACTCGTCGTACCGCCCGCACCCGGATATTTTTCTTTCCTTCATCTACCAGGGTCTGATGCAGAACCCCACCAAAGGGCTTGGAAACAACTACATGCCTGTGTTCTCTCCTGACGGCAGGCAGATTGCGTTCATGAGCGGACGCGACGGCAACACCGAGATCTACGTCATCAACGTGGACGGGTCGAACCCGAGGCGCCTCACCAACCATCCCGCGGCCGACAGCACGCCCACCTGGTCCCCGAGCGGCGATCGGATTGCGTTCACGTCGGATCGCACGGGCTCGCCGCAGATCTACCTGATGGGAGCGGACGGTTCCAACGTGGAGCGCATCACGTTCGAGTCATGGGCCGATCGGCCGACGTGGTCGCGCGCGCCGTACAACGAGATCGCCTACTCGGGCCGCACCGGAGCCGGGTTCGACATCAAGGTCTATGACGTTGGCACGCGCCAAATCCGCCAGGTCACCTTCGGCGAAGGGAGCAACGAGAGCCCCGCG
>DASTDQ010000686.1:0-4216 GCA_035710305.1 Vicinamibacterales bacterium
ACCGGCCGCTCCGCTCCCACCCCACCGCGCACACCACGCGCGGCGGGGACCCCGGTTGTCGCGGCCGGGAAATCGCCGTCGACGCTCGTTGTTCGCCGTACTCTTCCAGTTGATACCGTCCATTACTTGCCTCGACGATCGGCCGGCGTCACCTCGCTGGCGCCTTCGTCCGGGGCCGGCACGGGCTCGCCTTCCCGCAGGCGGAAGAGGCGGTTGATAGCCTCTGTGTAGGCGGACTGCGTCTCTTCGTCGGGAAGCCCCTTCAGTTGTTCGGTCGGCTCGAGCAGGAGCTTTTCCACGATCAGGCGCGTGACTTCCTCGACGCGCCCTTTCTGTTCGGGGGTCAGGCTGGACAGTTTTCCATCGAGCCGCTGAAGCTCGGATCGGCGAACCCGGTCGAACCGCTCGCGCAGCGCCACGACCGTCGGAACGGCGCGTCGTGAACGCTGCCAGGCCACGAACTTGGCCAGTTCCTGCGACACGATGATCTCGGCTCGCTCGATCTCCGAGCTTCGACGCGTGAGGTTCTCTTGCACCACGGACAGCAGGTCGTCCACGTTGTACAGGAACACCTGCTCGATGTCGCCGACCGAGGCTTCGACGTCCCTCGGCACCGCCAGGTCGATGACGAAGAGGGGTCCGGAACGCCTCCACCCGATCACGGTTTCCACCTGCGCGCGCGTCACGATGGGCCGCTGGGAGCCGGTTGCGGTGACGACGATGTCAGCGGTCGAAAGCCCCTGCATCAGATCGTCCCAGGCGAGCGTCCGGCCCTCCACGGTTGCCGCGAGCGCCTCGGCGTGAGCCGGTGTCCGGCTGGCGATCAAGATCTCGCCGGCGCCGTTGGCCCGAAGGTGCTGCGCTGTCAGGGTGCTGATCTCTCCCGCACCGATCACGAGCACGCGGCGGCCGTCGAGTTGCCCGAAGATCTTGCGCGCGAGCGCGACGGCGGCAAAGCCGATCGAGACCGCCCCTTCGCCGAGCGCCGTCTCCGTCCTGACGCGCTTGCCCACGACGAACGACCAGTGGAACAGCTTGCTCAGCGTCGGACCGGTGCAGCGCCGATCCGCCGCCGTCTGAAACGCGTCCTTGACCTGCCCGAGGATCTGCGGCTCCCCGACGACCAGCGAGTCGAGGCCCGCGGCCACCCTGAACAGGTGCCTGACGGCCGCTTCGTTGTCGTGAGAGAACAAATGCGGCGTGAACGCAGAGACCGGCAGATCGTGGTACTCGCTGAGGAACGAGGTGACGTCTTCGCGCGCGCGTCCGGGATCGCTGCTCGCAAGGTAGATTTCCGAGCGGTTGCACGTCGAGAGCACGACCGACTCGGCGGCGGACGGCCGCGTCGCCAGCGCCTCCACGGCTGCGCCGAGATCGCGGCTCGCGAAGTCGAGCCGCTCGCGCAGATCGACGGGCGCCGTCCGGTGACTCACGCCGAGCAGGAACAAGTGCATCTACTGGGGCCGTCCTTCGATTCGTAAAGCGGGCCGCTCCGTTGTCGCGGCCCGAGAAATTACGGTCGATCGCTCGTTGCGGATTCTGCAGCTTCTGTTTGTTACGGTCCACTAAACGTGTGGCTGGTCGTGATGAAGTAGCTCACCGGCAGGAGGTTGAGCAGGACGGTGGCGAACCCGGCGGTCGAGAGCCACGCCGCCCGCCTGCCGGTCCATCCGAGCGTCTTCCGCGCGAACAGCGAAAACGAGTACACACCCCAGGTCACCATCACGATGAACACCTTGGGGTCCAGCAGCGAGATCGCCTGGAGATTGGAGTTATCCGGCGCCAGGGGCCTGGCCTGTGCCGTCCACACGATGCCGACGACCACACCGATCGTCAGAAACAGCCAGCCGACGGCGACCGCTCGGGAGTTCATCGCGTCGAGCACGTGAAGCGACGGCAGCCTCGTATAGAAGTAGCCGAGGTGCTTCTTCTTGATCTCCTTGAACTGGAGCACGTAGGTCAGCCCCAGCATCGCGCTCAACGCGAAGCTCGCGTAGGCGAAGAGCAGCGAAGCGACGTGCACCCAGAACCAGGGGCTGTCGAGAACCGGGTCCGTGTTCTCGAAGCCCGGGTAGACCACCGGAATGATCTGCAGCCCCACGAGGATCGGCAGGATGAACACGCCCATCGCGCGCTCGTCCGTCGTCAGCTCGAGGTACAGGTACGAGAGCGCGAGCAGCCAGACGAATGACGACACGGCCCTCGACGGGTTCGCGAGCGGCACGTGCCACACTTCCATCGTCTGCATCCCGACCACGAAGGTGTGGGCAAGCGCGGCAAGCAGCAGCAGCGTGGACGCCGTTCGACCGACAGCGGGCTGCCGCTTCGCGAAATGAATGGCGTAGACGACGCCGGCCGCGGCGTACAACGCGAGAGGAAGAAGATTCAACGGGCCGTCGGGGCGTAGTAGCCCCTCTTCGTGCGCGGGGTGATGTTCGGCCGCGTCAACTGGATGAGAACGCGGCGCCACGCACCGTCGCGACGCGGATTGCCGGACGTGTATCCCAGCGTGTACTGGCTGGCGAGTTCGTCCGCGATCTGGCCGTACACGCCCGTGAGGTCCTCGATGCGGCCCGGGAAGAACGCCCGGCCGCCGGTCTCCTGGGCGAGCGTACGCATGATGAACTCGGCTTCCCGGAAGCCCTTGGCCTGCACGTCGCTGCCCCGGAGCGCGATCGTGTAGATCGACGTTTCCGATCGCTTGGCGAGATCCAGCACCTCCTCGAACGACACGAGGCTGGAGGTGTCCTCGCCGTCGGAGAAGACAATGAGCGCCTGACGGCGAACGTCCTCCTCCGACACCGCCTTCACCTTCCGCAGTTCCTTCAACGCGATGTAGATGGCGTTGTGAAGCGACGTGGAGCCGCCGGCCACCAACCGCTCGATCGCGCCGTCGAGATCGGCCTGGTTGCCGGTGAACGTCTGCCGTATCTCGACCTTGCTGTCGAAGTCGATGATCTGGGAGATGTCGTTCGGCTTGAGCCGGTGCACGAAGCTCGACGCGGCCGCCTGCAGGGTGGGCAGGTGATCCTCCATGCTCGCGCTGCTGTCGAGCAGCAGCGACAGCGCGATCGGCTGTTGACGCCTGGAGAAGTACGTGACCTTCTGCTTGACCCCGTCTTCGAACACCGTGAACTCGGCCTCGTCGAGGTCGGTGACGTAATGGCCCGAACTGTCAGTCACCGTCACGGTCAGCGAGACGACGTCTACGCCGGCGCGGAACGCGCCTTGCTGTTGTCCGGCCGCCCTCGGAGCGAGGCCCACGATGACGAGCGCGGTAAGGAGCGTCCAGCGCTTCATGTCAGCCTCCCGACGTTCCCCGAGCCCGCGACCCGCGCATCGTGACGTCCGCTTTTGCCGAAGACACGACGGCTCGCTCGGGCGCGATGAGCGACTCCGGGCGGCCGTACACCACTTTGTATTGCTCGGACAGTTCGCGCGCCACCCGCTGCATCGCGTTGTTCATGGCGTGCGGCGCGAGCAGCGAGATGCGGTTTCCCCCGCTCTCTCGCGGCCCCGAGTCCAGCAGAAACGAGCGCTCGCGGAGGGAGTGCTCGTCGTCGCGGTGCGGGAACACGCCGATCGTGACCATGTGCAGCTGCGCATCGACCTGGAGCAGCGCCCTCACGACGTCCTTCTCGTACCGGTTGGTGAACTCGACGCTGTCGGTGAACACGGCGACCATGACCGCGCGCGGGCCCTGGCGGCGCCTCAGTCCCTGGCTCGTCTCGTAGATCGCGTCGAGCAGCGTCATGCCGCTCGCCGGCAGCGGGAACAACCGGCCGACGGCCTCGGTCAGACGCTTCGTGTCCTCCGTGTAGTCCACGATGATCGTCGGCCGATCCGCCAGGCCGATGAGCGCCATCTGGTTGCCGGGTGACATCTTCGCGACGAAGTTCGTGAGACTCTCGCGGAGGAACGTCACGCCGTTGGTGGCGCCGACGCTGTTGTCCAGCAGGATCGCGAGATCGATGGGTTCGGTGGCTTTCGAGACGCGGAGCACTTCGCGCCGGGCCCCGTCCTCGCGAATGATGAAGTCCTCCGGTCCGAGCCCGGTGACCGGCTCCCCCTCGCGATTGACGGCGCTGACATACATCGTGCCTTCGCGAGTGGCCCGGGCGGCCTGCGCCGCGCTGCGCTCCGTCGCAAGCGTGGCGACGGCAGCCATGGCAGCGGCCATCAGCAGAAGGGAGCGGGGAAGGGCGAGCCAGCGATC
>DASTDQ010000687.1:0-2766 GCA_035710305.1 Vicinamibacterales bacterium
CGGGTGAATCGCTCGACGAGATGCAGCCGTCGGGTGTGATTGGCACCGCCGCCGATCCCCGTACGATCGGTAAAGCTGGTCGAGTCGACGACGAGCGTGGGTCCATCCCATCGCCCGCGCGCATCGCCCATCCACATCGCAATTTCGCTGGAGACGTGCGGCCGGCCGTCGAGAGGGATCACGCGGGCCTCGTGGATCATCTCGTTTCGAATCACGACGTATCCAGGTGCCTGGAGGATGCTCGTGCCGTTGCCGTAGATCGCCGGCAGGATGGAGCCGACCACTCCGCGGCTGATGCAGCGATCGTAGTTGCTGAAATCAGCCGTCGATGCCGGGAGCCCCCGGCCCCGCTGCGCCCGCCGGGCCGAGGCGAGCTGCTGGGCCTCGGCGGTCAACGCCGGGATGCGCCCGTCAGGCGGATCGACGACGAGCGACGTGGCGCGAGAAGGACGGGCCGGCCGCTCCAGCCAGTGCCGCGGCGCATTGTTGGGGGCATCGTCCTTCTTGACCTTGCTTTCCGGGAGATCTCCCTGGTCGAGGGCGACCTGAGCGGCGTTGGCCTTCTCGCGCGCGGCGAACTCGTCGTCGGTCAACGTCGTTCGAGTGCCCAACTCCTTCGGACGCTCGAGCGGCACTCCGATGGAGTTGTCGGTCGTGAACGTGCCCTGAAGATCCGGATCGCCCCAGGGCGTGCGCGGCGTTTGTGCGCCTGCGGGGGCGCCCAGCATCAAAACGACCACGAGGACGCACGATGGTCGAGTCATGGGCGTGCTACCTCAATCCGAGCAGTCGAACGGCATTCTCCTTCAGGATCAACGGCCGGACCTCGTCACGAATCGGCAGCTTCTCGAAGTCCGCCAGCCATCGATCCGGCGTCAGCAGCGGATAGTCCGATCCGAACATCACCTTCTGCTTCAGAAGCGTATTGGAGTACTGCACGAGCGTCGGCGAGAAGTACTTCGGCGACCATCCGGACAAGTCGATGTAGACCTGCGGCTTGTGCAGGCAGATCGAGATGGCCTCGTCCTGCCACGGAAACGAGGGGTGCGCCATGATGATCGGCATGTCCGGGAAATCCACGGCCACGTCGTCGATCGGCATCGGCGCGCCGTACTTCAGCCGGATGCCGCCCCCGCCGCGCATGCCGGTTCCGATGCCGCTGTGCCCGGTGTGAAACACGACCGGCAGCCGTGCTTCCGCGAAGACTTCGTACAGCGGATAGGCAATCCGGTCGTTGGGGAAGAACTCCTGAATCGGCGGGTGCAGCTTGAGGCCGCGCACTGCTCCGGCCGCCACGAGACGACGGGCCTCGCGCACGGCGTCGGCACCGCGCGTGGGGTTGATGCTGGCAAACGGAATCGCGATGTCGGCGTTGCTCTGCGCGAAGGCGACGACCTCGTCGTTCGAGAGCCGGGGCATCCCGGTGAGCGTCTCGTCCACGGTGAAGATCACGCACGCCATCTTGCGCGAACGGTAGTACTCGGCGAGCGACGCGGCGTCACGAGCCGCGCCTCCCTTGAAGTACGCCGCTGCGTGCTTGTCGGCCTCGGTTTCGTCGCCGGTGTGCTCGAGATGAACGTGAACGTCGATGGCGGTCAGCCGATCGACGTCGATTGAAGAGGTCAGCATCAGCGCGCCTGCAGTGCCGCGCCCGAGCGGCTCTGATCCCACTGCTTGAAGGTTCCGCCTTCGCGTGCCAACCGCGCGAGCAGCGGCGCCGGCGCCCATCGCTGGCCGTGCTCGCGATGGAAGTCGGAAACGCGGTCGTACACCTTCTTCAGTCCCACGCGATCCGCGTAGAACATCGGACCGCCGCGCCAGGCCGGGAACCCGTATCCGGTCATGTAGATCACGTCGATATCCGCGGCACGAAGAGCGAAACCCTCCTCCAGCGTCCGCGCGCCTTCGTTGATGAGTGCGTAGATCGTACGCTCGACGATTTCCACGGGCGTCACGGGCCGCCGTGTGATGCCGTGTTCCGCAGAGAGCCGCTCGACGAGTGCGTGCACCTCCGGGTCGGGGATCGGCTTGCGATCCTCGCCGTACACGTACCACCCCTTCCCGGTCTTCTGGCCGAATCGGCCCGCCTCGCAGAGCGCGTCGGCGGCAAACGGCTTCCTCGCTCCCGGCTCGCTGAACTGCCGCAGCTCCTGACGAACGCGCCACGCGATGTCGAGCCCCGCCATGTCGTCCACGGCGAAGATCCCCATCGCCATGCCAAAGCCGGTCAGCGCTTCGTCCACCTGTTGCGGCGTGGCCCCGTCCTCGACCAGAAACTGCGCCTCGTACATGTACGGAAACATCATCCGGTTGCCCACGAAGCCCGGACAGTTGCCCACCACCACGCCGACCTTGCCGAGCCGTTTGGCCACGGCGAGCGCCGTCGCGATCGTCTCCGGGCTGGTGTGCCTTCCGCGGACGATCTCGACGAGCCGCATGACGTTGGCAGGGCTGAAGAAGTGCAGACCCAGGACCTTGGGCGGGCGGCCCGTTGATGACGCTATGTCGTCGATATCGAGCGTCGAGGTATTGGTGGCGATGATGGCCGCCGGCTTGACCGCCGTCTCCAGAGCCGAGGCGATCTGCTTCTTCAGCGCGAGATTCTCGAAGACCGCCTCAATCACTAGATCGGCCTTGTCGAATCCGTCGTAGCCGACCTGCGGCACGATACGGGCGAGGCGCTCTTCGACCATGGCAGGCGTGAATCGCCCCCGCTTCGCGGAAATGTCGTAGTTGCGGCGGATGGTCGCCATGCCCGCGTCGAGA
>DASTDQ010000688.1:0-3040 GCA_035710305.1 Vicinamibacterales bacterium
CACCGCGATCTCGCCGACCACCTGGGGCTCACGGTCACGACGATCACCCGGGCCTACGCCGAGGCGTCCCGCCGGGGGCTCACCTCCGGCCACGTCGGCCGCGGCACGTTCATCCGGGGCCGTGAGATCGACGACGTCGACAGCGACGGGCTGCTGGACCTCGGCATCAACATCCTGATGCCGGACAAGGAGGTCGCCCAGCTCGAGGTGCACCTCATGAGGCGTCGCACCCTGCCGTGGGTGCAGCTTCTCGGGTACGCCCCCAAGCGCGGCCACGTGCGTCACCGGCAGGCAATGGCTGCCTGGCTCGCCTACCTTGGGCTGCCTGTCAGCCCGGAACAGATGGTGCTCACCGCCGGGGCGCAGCACGGCCTGGCAACGACTCTCGCCGCCCTGGTCGGGCCGGGAGAGACCTTGCTCGTCGAGGACCTCACCTATTCCGGCATGCGGGTGCTGGCGCAGCAGCTGCACGTGAGAGTGCGCGGCGTCGCGATGGATGCCGAAGGCTTGAAACCGGACGCGCTCGAGGCCGCGTGCCGTGCGTCGCGGGCCAGCGTCCTCTACTGCATGCCGCGGCTGCAGAACCCCACGTCCGCCGTCATGTCCGAAAAGCGGCGGCGCCAGATCGCGGCGGTGGCCGAGAAGTGTCGGCTGACCGTGATCGAAGACGACACCTACGGCTTCCTCTCGCCGGAGCGATGGCCGCTGACGCGGCTGATCCCGCATCGATGCGTCTTCGTGACGAGCCTCTCCAAGAGCCTCTTCCCGGGCATGCGGCTCGGGTGCGCGGTCGCACCTCCGGCAATCCTCGACAAGATCGCAAACGCCGTGTGGGCCACGATGATCACGACCTCGTCGATCGGAGCCGACCTGCTGAGCGGGTGGATCGAAGACGGCACGGCGGCGCGCATCGCGGACTGGAAGCGGCACGAGGGCACGGCTCGCCAGGGGATCGCAAAGAGGCTGCTCGCCGGCCAGCGCTACCAGACGCACCCGTCGAGCCACCACATCTGGCTCTCGTTGCCGCCCCGCTGGTCCTCCGAAGGGTTCGTCGCCCAGGCGCGCACGCGCGGTGTCGTGTTGAACGCGTCGTCCGAGTTCGCGGCTGGACTCGAACAGCCGAAGGCCGTGCGACTGTGCATCGGGACGCCCCGTACGCGTGCAACCCTCGAGCAGGCGCTCACGCGCGTGTCCGAATGCCTGATGGACCGCGCTCCCGCGGCAAGAGCTGTTGTCTGATCGCTATCGCAGCGCTTCAGCCAGCCTGTGCAGGAACAGACCGACGTCGGTGACGACGCCGACCGTCTGGAGCGATCCCCGGTCGCTGAGCTTGGTGACGACCGCGGGGTTGATGTCCACGCAGACCACGCGGACCCACGAGGGAAGCATGTTGCCCACGCCGATGCTGTGCAGCATGGAGGACAGCATCAGCACGAGCTGAACGTTGTCGGCCAGCGCCGAGGCGTAGCGCTCCTGCGCCTCCACCAGGTCCATCACCGTCTCCGGCAGCGGGCCATCGTCCCTGATGCTGCCGGCGAGGACGAAATCGACCCCGCGCTTGACGCATTCGTACATGACGCCCGATGTCAGCACGCCCTGCTCGACCGCAGCCCGAATGCTGCCGGCGCGATTGATCGTGTTGATGGCCGCCATGTGATTGCGATGCCCCTGCTCGGCGGGCGCACCGGCGACGAGATCGATCCCGAGCGAGGTGCCCGAGAGCGCGTATTCGATGTCGTGCACGGCCAGCGCGTTTCCGGCCAGCAGGACGTCCACGAAGCCGCCGCGGATGATGGACGAGAAGTGCTCCACGCCGCCCGTGTGCACGACGACCGGCCCGGCGACGACGGCGATGCGCCCGCCGCCCGCCTTCACGTCGCGGACCATCTGGGCGATGCGCGCGACGCTCCCCTCGACGCGGCGCTCCGACGAGACGTCGTTGCTCATGAACGCGAAGCCGAACCGGTCCCGTTCCTTGAACTCCGGCGTGACGCGGATGCCGTCGTGACCGCAGACGACCTTCTCTCCGGCCTTGACGTCGCGCAGTTTGCGGCAGGCCGCCTTCTTTCCCTCGACGACGATCACGGCGTCCATGCGCTGCCGTTCGACCTCCACCCATCGGCCCGCCAGCCGCACGTGTGTCCGGTGATTGGTCGTGGAGTAGAAATCGTCGGGCACGCAGCGCTCTTTTTCGGCCGGCTTGACGAGCACGTTGCTCTCGCGGACCGGGTGGGCGCCGAACGTGGTGAGCTGCTGAAGCAAGTCGTCGAGCGTCGCCTCGTCGGCGACCGTCACGCGCATCTTGATCCGTGAGGGATCGTCGTTGGTCTTGCCGATGTCGAACGTGACGATCTGGTAGGAGCCCTTGACCTCGATGATCTTGTCGAAAATCGCCGACAGCAGGCCCGAGTCGATCAAATGGCCTTCGGCCTCGATCGTGTCCGTGACTGACATCAGGCCATCATTCTAGACTACGGCGTGACATTGGTGATTTCTGATTGGTGATTGCTGAATCGTTGTTGATTGAAGATTGTTGATTGGCGATTGGGCTCTCAATCACCAATCTCAAATCACAAATCATCAACGAACCAACAATCACCAAAATCACCAATCGCAAATCAACTGGCGTCTCGCTCAGTCAGGGCAGCAGTGGCCGCGGCTGTTCGATGAAACGCGCGTGGAGGGCGCGTACCGCCTCTTTCACGCGATCGTCAGGCACCATCCAGGTGGTGCGGAACGAGGATGTCGCCGTGCCTGCGGGAACGATGCCGAGCGTGCCCAGCGTCCCGGCCCCGGTGCGGACGTTCTCGTAGGTCGCGTTGATCCCGGCGCCGATCACGCTGACGGCGGCGAGCCCGTCGGCGAGCTGCGCCCGCCCCCCGAACCGCGCCTGCAAAGCGTCCCTGAGCTGTCCCTCGTCATGCAGGTTCTCGCGCGAGATCACGACGGTCGTCCGGTCGTTGAAGACGTGCAGCTGTTTGCCTGGAACCCCGCGCTCGGCGAGCAGCGCGAGGATGTCGGCGGGCGGGGCGGTTCCGTC
>DASTDQ010000689.1:0-4516 GCA_035710305.1 Vicinamibacterales bacterium
CTCGGGGCCGTTCGGCGGTATTCGCGTCCGCCACTTCGGGCCGCGCCCGCTGGTCGAGGACAACAGCGTGCAATCGAAGTCGACGTCGATCGTCAACGGCGAGGCTGGCTACCAGTTCACACCGCGCTGGCGCCTGACGGCGGAGG
Organism: Vicinamibacterales bacterium; assembly: GCA_035710305.1. Taxonomy (GTDB): domain Bacteria; phylum Acidobacteriota; class Vicinamibacteria; order Vicinamibacterales; family UBA2999; genus Gp6-AA40. The sequence continues at coordinate 147 of DASTDQ010000689.1, forward strand.
TCTACAACATATTCGACGCCGAGGTCTCCGACATCGATTACTACTTCGCGTCGCGCCTGCAGAACGAGCCCGGGCCGGTTGAGGACATCCATTTCCATGCGGCCATTCCCCGCTCGGCGCGGTTCGCGCTGAAGGTGTCGTTCTAATCTAGCCCGCGCTGGTGCTCGCCGCCGCGGCGTTCCCTCTGAAGCGGGCGGAGAACGCCTTCCAGCCGGAGTTTCACAGGGACCTGGCCGTTCAGGCCAATACGATGCCGGGAACGTCGCTGGCAGAGTCAGACGAAATCGGGCCTCGCCACGAGCCGTGGAGCGTCTCGATTGTCTGACAAAGACTTCATGAAATGTTCAGGTTTCCGCCATGGGTTCTTCTCCTAAGATGCGCTGAGAGTGGAGCGATTCACGGCAACGGCAACTGGAGGGGAGGCACGATGAGAAGTCGGTCGGCAGCTGGCTGGAGAAAGCGGCTGGCGCGAGGCACTGGCGCCGCCATGCTCGTGTTCTGGTGCGGATCCGCCGCAGCGCAGACGCCGGCTGCCCAGGCGCCGATGAACATGGCCGACCACCGCGGCGGCATTCGAGGCGTCGTCCGGAACGATGCCGGTGCGCCGGTTGCCGAAGCGGCCGTGACGGCCGTGAACGCCGAGAACGGCGCCAAGTTCACCGCGACGAGCGATGCCCAGGGTGCGTACTCGTTCGGCGCGCTGCCGGTCGGGAGATATGACATCACCATCACCTCGGCCGGCCAGACGGCGTTCAGACGGGCCGGCGTCGCGGTGGAGATGGACCGGACTGCGCCGCTCGACATCACCCTGAATGCGGCATCCGCGGCGGCGGCAGCCGAGTTCGAGCGCCAGCAGCTCCTCGAGCGGATCGCGACGCTGGAGCAGCGCATTACCGATCTCGAGTCGAACACCGTGCTGTCGGATCCGGAAACACGCGTCCGGCGTGTTGAAAAGTTCGTGGACGCGAGCGGCAACGAAACCGACGCCCAGGTGCCGGGCTCGACGCCTGTCGTGACGTACGAGCGTGAGCGCGTCTACCGCCGCCAGACGATCAACGAGAAGATCGAGGAGGCGCTCGAGGAAGCCGCCGAGCACAGCGTCTCGGTCGGCGTTGACGCCGCCGTGTCAACGCAGTTTGCCAACCTCACTCAGGGGACGATGGACCCCACCAGCGGCGCGTATGCCCTGGCGTCGGCGGACCTCTTCTTCACGGCAGGGATCGCCCAGTACACGGTCTTCTTCGCCGACATCGTAGGGCTCAGCGGGTCGCCGCCCGACACCGAGATTCCTACACTGTCGCTGTTGAACGGATACACGGCGCGCCTGGTCGCGCAGAACCAACTGAACCTTCGCGAGGCGTGGCTCCGGACCGAGCTCTTCGGACAGCGGCTGGCGCTGACAGCCGGCAGGCTCGACCTGACCAACTACTTCGATCAGAACGCCCTGGCCAACGACGAGAGCACGCAGTTTCTGAGCGACGCGCTCGTGAACAACCAGATGCTCGGTCTTAGCAGCAACGGCACCGGCGTGGCCGCCGAGTACGACACCAAGCGCGGCTTCCGCGTCAAGTTCGGCTTCCAGCAGAGCAACGACGAGGCGAGCAACCTGTCGGACTCAATCTACACGCTGAGCGAGGCGGGCTACACGTTCACGCCGTTTACCCTGCCCGAGGGCACCTACCGCGTCTGGTTCCGGACCGACAACACCACCGACGAGATCACCCACGGCGCGGGGTTCAGCATCGATCAGAAGATCTCACCGGCGCTCGGCATATTCGCGCGCTACGGCACGTCGGCGTTGACGGTCGGCCGGGACAACTTCTACAGCGTCGGGGTGGGCATCTCCAACGGGCTCGTATTCAACCCGCAGGATACGTGGGGCGTGGGCTACGCGCAGATGGATCTCGAGTCGGGCGAGGCCGAGAAGCTGGTCGAGGGCTACTACAATTTCATGCTGACGGAGAAGCTGCGCCTCTCGCTGCACCTCACGGGCGTCCTCGACCACCCGGACACCGACAGTGAGTTCGCGTACGTCTTGCCGTCCATCCGCTTCCAGGCCGCGTTCTAGGAGACCGTCATGTCTACGCCTGCATCCCTGCGCACGTTCGTCGTTGGTGGAGCGCTCACGGTTGCCCTTCTCGCGTCGATCGTCGCGGGCCTGAGGGCGCAGGACGTCAAGATCACCGATCCGCGATCGGTCGTCATGATCGTGAACCGCGACTCGAACGACATCGGATTCCTGGACATCAAGACCAAGAAGATGATCGGCCGGACGTTCCTGGGCAACAACGTCAACCCGCACATGGTGATGATGTCGCCCGACGGCCGGTACGTCGTGACCGGCGGGACGCGCGCCAACAAGGCCTTCATCATCGACACGCGCACGCTGCAGCTCGTCAAGGTCATTCCGACCGACATCGCGCCGGAGCACCTGGCGTTTTCGCCCGACAGCAGGTGGTACTACCAGGGGAACCCCGACGGAGACTCGGTGTCGGTCATCGACATGCAGTCGCTCAGCAAGATCAAGACGATCCCCGGCTTCGCCGAGCCGCTGAACGTGACGTTCACGCCGGACGGCACGAAGGCGTATGTCGGCAACTACGGGGCCCACTGGGTCGGCGTCATCGACGTCCGCCGCCACGAGCTGCTGAAGAAGATCCAGATCGCGCCGGTGCCCGCGGTGGCCAAGCTCGATCCGGCGAAGTACCTCGGCGAGATCAAGGGGATCAACATCGCCGCGCCGTCCAACGACGGCCGCTACCTCTACGCCGCCGACAGCGATCTGGCGATCGTCGGCGTGATCGACACGCGCGAGGACAGGGTGATCAAGACGATTCGCGTCGGGCGCGATCCATGGCGCATCTACATGAGCCACGACGGCAAGTACGGCATCACGGCCAACAACGGGGACGAGACGATCTCGATCATCGACACCGCCAGCAACACCGTCGCCGCGACGCTCGAAGCGGGCCCGGACATGACCGGCATCAACTTCGCGGCCGGCAAGGCGTTCGTCATCAGCTCCACGAGCGGCTTCGTCTACGTCTACGACATGAAGAGCCTGACGTCGGCGGGGCGCATCAAGATCGGCACCAACATCAACCTGGAAACGGCGACCACCGACACGGCTGACGAGAAGCTCTACCTCGCCGAGTCCACCAACCACGAGGTGGTGATCATCGACGCCAGGACGCACGCGCTCGAGCGCGTCCGCAACGTCGGCCTCTTCCCGTGGGGCACCCACATCATGGACAGCAAGGACAATTACTGCCACTAGGAGACGCCAGGTAACTCAAAACTCAAAACTCAAGACTCAAAACTCAAGACTAGCGAGTGGCGATTCCCCGACTTCCCGTCGTCGCACTGGTCGTGCTCTCCACGGCACCAGCCTGGGGCCAGAGTGTGCGCGACCATACGCGCCTCGCGCCCGAGCACAGGACGAAGGTCACCGAGGCGCAGGCCACCGAGCTCACGCTGACCGTGACGCCGGTCGCCGTCAGGCCGGTGCAGGTGTGGCTCAGGACGGCAGGTGCCATCGATGCTGCCCGCAGGATCGTCCGGGCCGAGGTGCCGGCCGCGGACGGCCGGCGTCTCCGGGCCGGCCAGCGCGTGCGGGCCTTCTCGCCCGAGTCGCGCGCGCGCATGCACCAGGGAACGGTCTCGCAGGTCGTCCGCCGGGCCGCCACCGCCGCCTTCACGGTCTCGCTGATGGGCACGGCCCTCGAAACGACGCGGCATTACGTCCTCGAAGTCGTCACTGACGAAGGGGACTTTCTCTCCGTGCCAAACGAGGCGATCATCGACACGGGAGGCAGGACGATCGTGTACGTCCAGGAGAGCGGCGGCGGTTACGTCTCGCGCGACATCAAGCCGGGCGTGCAGGGCGAGCTGTTCACGCAGGTGATCGACGGCCTGAAGGAGGGCGAGCAGGTCGTGACCATCGGCAGCTTCTTCATCGACGCCGAACACAGGCTGAAGGGACCGTGATCTCGGAAGAGATCTCCCGTTCACGCTTCTCGGTCCTCTCTTCTCGGTTCGTGTTCATGTTCGATCTCGATTCGCGACGCTCACACCCCGCCGCTCGGCCCGAACAGCGAGACGATCGTAGTGTCCGGCTTCCCGCCTTCGCCGAAGGCTACGGCGAGGCTCGCCGAAGCGCGCTTTGCGCGCGAAGGCGGCAGCCGGACCCTCGAACCCAGAACGCGGGAACCCAGGAACACGAACCTGAAACTGAACACGAACTGAGAAGCGAGAAGAGAGAAGTGCGAACGACATGATCACGTCGATCATCGAGCTCGTCATCCGCTTCCGCTGGATCGTGGTGACAGTGGCCGCGGCGCTCGCGGCGCTCAGCGTCTACGCGATCCGGA
>DASTDQ010000690.1:0-3360 GCA_035710305.1 Vicinamibacterales bacterium
CCTGGACGTCAGTCCGCATTGACCCATGCGCCCGTCGCCGGCACGTATCGCAGCACGCGCGCTCGCGCCGTCACCCCGAGAACCCGCACGACCCACTGGGTCCCGTCCCGTCCGCGTACGTAGACGCTGCCGGAGGTGGCCGTTCCAGTGGGCGTAAACGACATGATCGTCGTCCCGCCAAGAGCCACGGCCTGTGTGGCAGGCGTGCCGGGTATCAGCCCGATCGAGGCGCCGGGAAACAGGTTCGAGAGGAGGACTGGCGCCTCGACGATCGGGTCGACGTTGAGCGCGATGTCCTGCGCCAGGACGCCGTTGCCGTTTCCGTCCTGAGCCACGGAAAACCAAACGCCCTGGGCGTCGGTGACGAAGCGCAGCGCCACAGTCGCGGATCGTCCGGCAGCCTGCGCACGGGCCAGCGACGCGCGGCTGGCCAGGTAGCGCGCCGCCGCAGCACCCCGCGACCGGTCCACGTTGGTCAGGAGGACGGGCACGCTAATTCCCGCGAGAATGCAGAACAGCGTGGACCCGCAGAGCACGTCAACGAGCGTGTACCCCGCGCTCGACACCGCGTGGCCGCGGAGGCCGCCAGCACATGGCTCATGGCCCCCGCGGCCAGACCGGACCCCTACTGCGACGCCCGGTCGGACTTGGCTGCAGCCACCGTGACCAGCGGCTTCAGCTTCAGAAAGCTTTTCTCCCCGACTCCGCGCACGTTCATCAGGTCCTCGACCTTCTTGAAGCCTCCGTTCTTTTCGCGGTACTCGAGGATCCGCTCGGCGGTCGCCTTGCCGATGCCGGGAAGCGTTTCGAGCTGCGCGACGGTCGCCGTGTTGAGGTTGATGACCGATGACGCCGGCGCCCCGGCAACCTGCGCCAGCGGGGGCTGGGGCGGCGGGGGCGGCGTCCGCCGCGCATTTCCCTGCGCCGCACTCGTCACCACGCCGAGCCCGAGCATCAACGCCACCGCCGTTACGATGCGAATCATGAGCTGCCTCCTGTCCGCATCTGGCAGGCGCGATCACGCGTGGACGCGGGAACGTGCGGACGCTTCGAAACGTGAGTCGTTGCGCGGCGACCTGCCACATGGCTCCTCTTCGCGCGAAACGTCCCGGGCGGGGAAAGGTGTCAACACGGGCTGGGTGCTCGTGCCATCACAAGCCCGCCGGGACGGCTGGCTCGAGAGCAAGGCGCCGGCCGATTCGGTGTCGCGGAATTCGTCGCTGCAGGTGATTGACCAGCAGGTGCTTGCCCGGCGGTGTTCCGGAATGCGCGCACGAGCGGTCGGCGCAGGCGTGAACCGCGGTTGCGGGATGGCGCGGTCCGGCTGCCTTCGACTGCGCTCAGGCCAGGAAAGCCGGACACGACGGACTACTTCGAGCGGAACGGTTCGACCAGCTGACGCACGTATCCGGGAGGGACGTCCCCGCCGTCGGCAAGACCGTAGGCGGAGGGCCACCGATCCCTCGGCAGGTGGAAGGTGCCGAAGAGCCAGTCCAGCAGCGGCAAGTGCACCGCGAAGTTCTTGTCCACCGCCTCCCGCTCCGCGCCATGGTGCCAGTGATGGAACTGTGGTGTCGCCAGCACCCACCGCAGCGGACCGAAGCGGAAGCGCACGTTGGCGTGAATGAAGGTCGCCTGGATGCTGACGAAAGCGACATAGGCGTAGAGCGGCGCCTCGGCGAAACCGAGCACGTAAATCGGCACGTAGGTCAGTCCCCGCGTGACCGCCACGTCCACCAGGTGCAGCCGCGACCCGGCCAGCCAGTCCATGACGTCCGCCGAGTGGTGGATCCGGTGAAAGCGCCACAGCACGGGCACGCGGTGAAACGCGCGGTGAATCCAGTACTGCACGAAATCGGTCAGCAGCAGGATGCCGGCGAACTGCACGACGAACGGCTGCGCCGACACCGCGCGTTGCACCTCCTCCGACGCCGCCCACGAAAACAGCGTCATCGCCGGCCTCATCGTCAGCAGCGTCGTCACCTGGACGAGCAGCGCGCTGAGAAAGAAGTACGCGAGGTCGGTCCGCCATCCGCGCCGGAACACATCCTGTTCGGGCAGGCGCGCAAAGAGCCGCTCCAGCGGAATGAACACCGCCGAGTACGCCATCAGGTTCAGGAGAAAGAAATCCAGGCCGAGGAACGGGCCGTTGCGGAGCTCCCCGTCCACCGGTACGCGCGAGCCGCCAAGCAGCGCCGCGACGAGCGTCAGGCTGATCCCGACCATGCCCAGAATCTTCCGGCGGCGCAGGCAAACGCTGATGACGCCCAACACGAACGACCCCACGAGCACGAGGTGCAGCAGCGCCCGGATGTACGGCACGGGGTACAGCGTCCTCAGCTCCGGCACCGTCAGCAGCGAGGGGAAGTGAAAGCACAGAACCGCGAGAAGCCCGATCCCGCCGAGCGCCACCGACCCGACGCCGCTCAACCAGCCAGACCCGAACGCCCGAGAGGGCGGGGTCAGACCCCATGACACGGATCGACTCATGGGGTCTGACCCCACACTCTCTCGTCGGCTCGCGGCTCCACGCCGGAGAGCCGCGTGATCACGCGCTCGCACGAGGGGAAGAAACGCATAGCCGACAGCATCCGGTTGCACCATCCGGTCGCGATGCAGTAATTCGTCACGAACGGTTCGTCGTGATGCCGGGCGTGATCCTCGACGCTCAGGATCAGACGATGGCGCTGCAGCCAGCGAATCGGGGCCGGCGGAACCGGCATGTGCGCCCACTGGTGAACCTGATTCGTCGGAAGGGAGACCGCCGCGAACGCGGCGAGAGCCAGCGACGCCGCGGCGCCGGCGTCGGTCGCGACGGGCACCACCAGTGCGGCGGCGAGGATCGGGATGTTGAGCATCGCGACGTCGGCGTTGCAATCGATGACGTCTCGCCGCAGGAAGTCGTCCGGGTTCACGTGATGAACGCGGAAGGGCCGCAGAAACCGGCGCCCCAGCACGGGCATCGTTTCGCTGAACCAGGTGTCGGCCGTCCAGTGCACGAGCCCCGAGACGAAGTCGGCGGCCACGGCGGCCACGGCCACAACGACGGGCGCCCACCAGTGCAGCAGGAGGTCTGCCGCGAAGACGCGGGTGATGTTGGCGACAAGCAGCGCGAGCGCCGCGGCGAGCGAGCCGATTTCAACGGCCCGCGTCAGACCACGTATGGCGTCGTGTCGGGGAAGGCCGGCCGAAGACGTCGCGGGACATCGCTCCACGTCCGAAGGTATCGGAGGATTCCGCAACCGGGCTCAGAGCAGGGAGTGAAGATGTGAGAAGGGTCTGACCCCGCTTCTCTCAGGGCTGCCGGCCGTCCATCGACAGCCCGCGCAGCACCAACCCCTGCCGTACGCCCGCCGCGAT
>DASTDQ010000691.1:0-11513 GCA_035710305.1 Vicinamibacterales bacterium
GTACGGCATTCCCGCGAGCAATCCTTTCGCGAGCGACAATGATCCGGCGACGCTGGGAGAAATCTACGCGTACGGCACACGCAACCCGCAGCGTCTGTTCTGGGACTCGAGGAACCGCAACATGTTCATGTCCGATATCGGACAGAACACCGTAGAGGAGATCAGTCCCGTTACGGCAGGCGCGAACCTCGGCTGGAATATTTGGGAAGGCAGCTTCACTTTTGTGTCGGGGCGGCCGGGCGGCGTCAATGTGACGGACCCGCGCAAAGATCCAAAGGTCACGTATCCGATCGTCGAATGGGGTCAGATCGATCCGCTGCTGCAGGCCAACTCCGCGGCCAGCGGCCTGGTCGTCTATCGAGGCACGCAGATCCCGCAGCTCGCGAATCTGGTGATCCTCACCGACATGCCCAGCGGCGAGATCTTCTATGTCAACGCCGACAAGCTGCCGTCCGGCGGCCAGGATCCCATTCGACGAATCCTGTTGAACTCGAACGGATCGGCGAAGCGGATGCTCGACGTCATCCAGGAGAAGAACACGGCGCAGGGTAAGACGCCGGCGACACGGTCCGACCTGCGGCTCAGCCTCGGCCCAGACAACCAGGTGTTCCTGCTGAACAAGGGCGACGGCACGATCCGCGTGTTGACGCCGTGAAGGGCCGAGCCGCGCGTCCTGCATGGCGACTCGGAGAACGTATCGGCCCGACCTGGCGCGGCGGCGCGTGAGCTGCCTCGAGAGATACACTGTCCCCGCACATGAGCACGCTCCGCGCGGGTTCGCAAGTCGGCTCCTACGAGATCCTGGCGCCCATCGGCGCGGGCGGGATGGGCGAGGTATATCGAGCGCGCGACACGAAGCTCAAACGCGATGTCGCCATCAAGGTCCTGCCCGGGGAGTTCTCGCGCGACCCCGAGCGGCTTCGCCGTTTTCGCCGGGAAGCCGAAGTCCTGGCCACTCTCAACCATCCCAACATCGCCCAGATCTACGGCCTCGAAGAGACCGGCGAGACCTGCTGTCTCGTCCTGGAGATGGTCGAGGGCGACACCCTCAGCGATCGCCTCGCTCACGGAGCGATGCCCGTGGACGAAGCACTCGGAACGGCCCGACAGATCGCCGAGGCCCTGGAAGCTGCTCACGGCCACGACATCGTCCACCGGGATCTGAAACCCGCGAACATCAAGGTCACCCCCGATGGACGGGTGAAGGTACTCGACTTCGGCCTGGCGAAGATCACGGGTCCGGCTGAAGCCGGACACTACGGGAGCGTTCGAGCTGAAGCCGGACGCTATGCCGGCGATCGTAGTGTCCGGCTTCAGCCGGACCTCTCGCAGTCCCCGACGATGACCACGCCGGCGATGACCCAAACGGGGATGATTCTGGGTACGGCGTCGTACATGTCGCCGGAACAGGCCAAGGGTCGAGCCGCCGACGCACGCTCGGACATCTGGGCGTTCGGGTGCGTGCTCTACGAGATGCTGTCTGGCAAGCCAGCCTTCGACGGCGACACTGTCGTCGAGACGCTCGGCGCGATCCTGAAGTCCGAGCCGGACTGGCGCGCGCTGCCGCAGACGACGCCTCCGGCGGTCCTGTCGCTGCTGAAGCGCTGCCTTCAGAAGGATCGCGACCGGCGCACACGCGACATCGCGGATGCGAGATTCCAGATCGAGGAAGCACCGAACGAGCCCGCCAGCCCGGTTGCGTCCACGCCGCTTCGGAGCAGCCGCGAACGACTCCTGTGGTCCGCCCTCACGCTGGTGCTCGCGGGCGCCCTGGCGGCCCTGGGCATCACATACGCGCGGAGCGCCCCAGCCGACCTGCCGGAGATGCGCCTGGAGATTGGCACGCCGCCCGGCGCGAGCCTGGATGGCTTTGCGATTTCACCTGACGGCCGCGCGCTCGTGTATCAGGCGACCGTGCAGGGAAAGAATCAGCTCTGGCTCCGGCCATTGGACTCGGAAACGGCCCAGCCACTCGCGGGAACAGAGAACGGCTTACGTCCCTTCTGGTCCCCCGACAGCCGGTCGGTCGGGTTTTTCGCCGGTGGCCAGTTGAAGCGGATCGACATCGCGGGCGGGCTCGTGCAGACCCTTGCAGAAGCGCCGTTGGCCCTTGGTGGCGCATGGAGCGGTGAGGGCACGATTCTGTTTACTCAATCCTCGGTTGAACCGCTGTATCGCGTGCCGGCCAGTGGTGGGAAGGCCGTGGCCGTCACCGAAGTCAAGGCGCCACATGTGGGACACCGTACCCCTCACTTCCTGCCGGATGGCCGCCGCTTTCTGTTCTTCGCCTTCGGTCCCCCGCAGAGCCAAGGCATCTACATCGGTTCGCTGGACTCCACGGAGACGACGCGCCTGATCGACGCCGAATCGGCACCGATATTTGCGCCGCCGGATTACGTGCTGTTCGCGCGGCAAGGCGCGGTCCTGGCGCAACGTGTGAACTTCGAGACGCTGCAGACGCTTGGGGATCCGCTGCCGGTGGCCCGGCAGGTGGCGACTCCGGTGGCAGTGGTGGCGAGTGTTGCTTTGTCCGCCGCGATGGCAGGACCAGTGGCCTACCGGGCGGATGCGGGTGAACGTCAGTTGCGATGGGTGGACCGGTCTGGTAACCCGGTTGGCCTGCTCAGCGGTCCCGATTCGGCGCAGCCAAGCTACGCTCGTCTCTCCCCTGACCGTCGCACGGTGGCGCTCGTCCGCATGGTCAGTGGGAACAACGACGTGTGGTTGACGGAGACCGCCCGTGATGCCCGCCAGCGGTTTACGTCGGATCCGGCACGGGAGTTCGACTTGGTCTGGTCGCCCGACGGGAGCCGGATCATTTTTAGCTCGGCTCGCAAGGGGGTAATCGATATCTACGAACGATCGGTCAGCGGAGGCGGGACAGAGACACCCGTGTGGGAATCCCACGAAAGCAAGGAAGTCTACGACTGGTCGTCGGATGGGCGTTGGATTCTGTTTGCGACTCAAAGCCCGAAGACGGCCCACGATCTGTGGGTGCTACCTATGGAGGGCGAGAAGAAGCCAATAGCTGTTGCGCAAACGGCTTCTGAAGAAAGGAACGCACGGTTCTCTCCAGACGGCCGGTGGATCGCCTACGAGTCAAATGAGAGCGGACGAAACGAAATCTACGTTCAGCCCTTTCCCGGCCCGGGCGGCAGGTCGCCGATTTCCACGCGGGGCGGCGCGTCTCCTCAGTGGCAGCGCGACGGAAAGGGGTTGTTCTATGTGGATCAGGGCACCCGCGTCATGAGCGTGCCCGTCGCGGCGAACGGCCCCAGAGTCGAGCCGGGCACGCCCGTCGCCCTGTTCACGCTGTCGCAAGGGGCTACCTACGAGGCCGCGCCAGACGGCCAGCGCTTCCTGATCAACGAGATCACGAAAGATCCCTCCCCGATCACCATACTTCTCAACTGGAAACCGATGTAACGGTCGGGCCGCAGTCGATCGTCACGGCAGGCTCAGTGCCACGTACTCGGCCGGATGCTCCCGCGACCCGATGGCCACGACGATGTACTGTTTGCCGCCGAACATGTACGTCATTGGCGCGCCGGTCGTGCCGGCGGGAAACTCGGTCTCCCACAGCACCTGACCGGTGGCTTTGTCGAACGCCCGGAACGTGCGTCCGCCCGCGCCAGGCGCCAGCGAGGGCGGCATGCTCTTGGGAGTGCGGTCCGTGTTGGCCATGATCGGATCGCCTTCGCCGACGAACAGCAGCGTCTTGGTCGCCAGTGGAGCGCTCCGGCCCGGGTTCCCGAGCGGGGGCAGGTTGAGTGGAGTGAGCAGCGGATGGTCCCTGGGGCCATCGCCATTGGGCACCATCCACGCAATCTCCCCCTTGTTGAGATCGATCGCGGTGATCCGGCCGTACGGGGGCTTCAGCAACGGAAGCCCGAGCGGCGCGGGCGGATACTCTCGAGTGCCGCGTGTGAATCTCAGGTTCGTGGTTTTCGGGTCCCCAGGAACGATGTCGGCAACGAACGGACCGGTGATCGACTGCACGTAGAGCAGGCCCGTGTCGGGGTCGAACGCGCCGCCCTGCCAGTCGGCACCGCCGACCGAGCCAGGCAGTTGAATCGTGCCCCTGGTGTCGTTCGGTCCGCTCCCCTTGATCGAGGGCGGGGTAAACATCGGGCCGATGACGTACTGCTTGACGATCTCGAGCGCGGCCTGGCGCAGCTCCGGTGTGAAATCGATGAGATCGTCGAGCGAGACGCCCTGTCGATCGAACGCCGGCGGCTTGGTTGGAAAGGGCTGCGTCGGCGATGTCTGCTCGCCGGGCGTCTTCGATTGCGGCACAGGGCGATCCTCGATCGGCCACACGGGCTGCCCCGTGACGCGATCGAACACAAACGCAAACGCCTGCTTCGTGAGCTGAACGACCGATCGGATTCGCCTGCCTTCGACCATGATGTCCGCCAGAATCGGCGCCGCCGGCAGATCGTAGTCCCACAGATCGTGACGCACGAGCTGGTAGTGCCAGACGCGCTTGCCGGTCTGGCACTCGACGCTCACCAGCGCATCGGAGAACAGGTTGTCGCCGGGACGATGTCCGCCGTACATGTCGCTCGTCGGGCTGGTCAGCGGCAGATAGGCGTAGCCGAGTTCCTCGTCGACGCTGATCAGCGACCAGAGATTCGCGTGGCCGGTGTACTGCCACGACTGGTCCTTCCACGTATCGACGCCGAGCTCCCCTGCCCGCGGCACCACGTGGAAGGTCCATCGCAGCTTGCCGGTGCCGACGTCGTAGCCTCTCACGTCGCCCGGCGTGGCTTCCTTACGCGGCGGCGAGTCGCTCATCGACGCTCCGACGATCACGACATCGCGGCAGACTCTCGGTGCACCGCTCCACGAGTAGGGGGCCTCGGCCCCGGGACCGAATCGGAGGTTCACCACACCGTCAACGCCGAAACTGGAGTAGGGCTGACCCGTCTTCGCGTTGAGAGCGATCAGTGTCTCGCCGCGCTGCACGAAGAGGCGTTCGTCGCTGCCACCACGCCAATAGGCCACACCCCGTGTGCTCGTGCCGCGAAGCGCGTTCGGTCCGGGCGGGGGCTCCTGAATCCACATCGTCTTCCCGGTGCCGGGATCGAAGGCCTCTACGAGCCCGACGCCGTTCGGGCTGTAGAGCACACCGTCGATCATCAACGGCGTCGCGCGAAAGTTGTTGGGCACCTGCAGTTTGGGATCTTTGCCGCTGAGCAGCGGATCGACGGCCGGGCGCCGCCACGCAATCCGAAGACTCTTCACGTTGGTGCGATCGATCTGATCGAGCGGGGAGTATTTCGTGCTGCCCGCATCCCCGCTGTAACTGCGCCATTCGCCGTTCTCGGTTTGCGCGGCGGCGGCGGTCGCCATAGACAGGCCCACCAGGAGCCACATCGCCGATCGAAGGTACTTCATCACCACCTCCTGGCACGCGGAGCGATCTTACGCTCCAAGCGCCTGCTGCCCGTAGCGTTTCCACAATCTGCTGGGCAGCTGGACGCCGGACGCCGTGATGAGGATGTTTCCCGGCTTCAGGTCGCGGAGAAGATGCGATCGAGGCGGGAGCACCTCGACTTTCAGTACCGTCAGGGCCACGGAACTCGCTCTCCCGGAACTCGTGTTCACGAACTATAGCCGAACGTCAACCACCGTTGAACTTTGCCCTAATTCCTCTACAATGGGCGCTGGTGTGTGACACGTGAAGCAGGGATCAGAGGCACGTCGTGACGCAGTGGAGGCAGCGCTTCGCGACACGGTCCGGACCGAGCCGGCGGTCGTGGCGGCGTACGTTTTTGGATCGGTGGCGTCCGGTACGGCCGGTCCACTGAGCGACATCGACGTCGCGCTGCTCGTCCACGAACCTCGTGAACGTCGAGCAGTCTGTGACCGCACGATGGATGCCCTGAGTCGCGTCCTCCGAACGTCGCGGGTCGATGTCATCTCGCTCGCCGATGCGCCCCTGCCACTTCGCTATCGCGTGGTCCGTGACGGCCGCCTGGTGTTGCGCCGTGATGCCAGGCTCCTCGAGCGATTCGTCGCCGAGACGATTCTCCACTATCTGGACTTCAAGCCGTTGAGAGACCGCGCATTCGCCCACATGCGGGGCGAGATCCTCGAAGGCCGCTGATCGATATCTCGTGGCTATCGAGCGCTATCTCGCTCGTCAGCCGTGAGAGGGCTGGGCGCCCTCCTCTCGAGGCGGGCACGTACCCGCCGCTACGCGACGCCGTCGTTGTGGACGATCTTGCCGCCGACGATCGTCAGGACCGACCGGATGCGCCTGATGTCCTCGTCGGGCACCGTGAAGTAGTCGCGATCGAGCACGGCGAGGTCGGCGTGATTGCCCGCTTCGATCGATCCCAGATCGTCTTCCCAGACGAACCACTTGTTCATCGACGTCGCGAGCCTCATCGTCTGCTCGCGCGTCAGCGTCTGATCGCCCAGGATCGGCTGTCCCGCCAGGTTGCGGCCCGTGATCATCGTGTAGAAGTTGAGCCACGGGTTGATGACGGTGATGTCGCCGCCGTCGGAGTGAAAACCGACCTTGATGCCGTGATCGAACAGCATCCGGTACGGCGGCCCGACGTTCGTGCCGGTTCGCAGGGGTCCCCACCCGACGAGGACGCCGATGCCGATGGCATTCGCGCGATCGGCCAGCTCCTTCGGGAACTCGGGGATATGCGAGATGACCCATCGCAGGTCCTTGATCGGGATCTCCTTGTTCACGGCCTCGCGGTTGGCCACGAGCGTCGTGGCGTTGGCCAGGTTGAGCGAATGGTCCTCGCCCTGCCAGCCGGCTCTGGCGATCGCTCGCAGGCCCTCGACGCCGCCGCCCGTGAATTCGCCGATGCCGCCGGTCTTCATCCAGTCGTCGCCGAAGCGCGGGAACGTATTCCGCAGCCTTGGCCCGAGCGTCGGGAGCGGAGGATTCGCGTTCGGCGGGTCCTGGTGGAGGAAGTCGATTCGCAGCCGCGCCGTCATCCGCCCTTCGCGGTGGATCGCGTGAAACGGGTCGTGCATCGTGTACGTGTTCTCGCTCGCGATGCCTCCGGCCGGCTCCTCCGCGTGGAAGGCGCCAGAGTCGCGATGGGTGGTGATGCCGAGACGGGCGTAGTAGTTCAGCGCATCGAGCGCGGATCGCTTTCGGGTGTCCGCCGTGAGGAGCTCTTTCCGCAGCGTCTGAAGCGCCATTCCGAGCGCGGGACCTGCGATCGCTCCGTCGGCGGCCACGGCGATTCCGCGCGCCTCGAGCCACGCCTTGCCGGCGCTGTTCGTCCTCGCACCGCCCTGGGCGGCTTGAATGTACACGGGCCGTCCGACGGCATCGAGCTCGGTCAGGTTCGGCAGCCGCCGCTCGTCGAACTGCATCGCGGAGATCGGTCCGACGGTCGTGACGAACTCGCCCGCGGGGACGGCGCCGGCTCGCGCCTTGAGCGCTGCAATGGCATCGGGGATGGTGAGGACGTGCTCGAGCGGCGTGTGCCACCCGGGCCGGTTGCCGACGAGGACGATGTGATTGTGCGCGTCGATGATCCCGGGGATGACCGTCTTCCCCCTGAGATCGACGACCCGCAGGCCTCCTCCGCGCTTCACGACGTCGTTGCCGACGGCGGCGAAGCGCCCGTTGCGGATCAGGACCTGAGAGACGACGCGGTTCGCCGGATCCATCGTGTGGATCCTGCCGTTGACGATGCCGAGATCGACGACGGCCTCGGGCGCCCCCTGCCGCGCCTGTGCCCGCACCGTCGCAGAGCTCAGGCCGGCGCAGCCGAGCGCCGCGGCCGCTCCGCCGAGGAACTGTCTTCGCGAGAGCCCGTGACCGGGATATGTCATCGAGTGAGAGCCCGCATTGTAGCCCCGTTGGCGGTGCGCGCGAAGCATCAGATCTCCTTGAAGAAGGCCGCGATGTCACGCGCAAGGAGCTCGGGCTCCTCCGCCGGACCGAAGTGCCCGCCCCTCGGCATCGACGTCCACCGGCGAACCTCGTACAGGCGCTCCGCCCATTCGCGCGGCGGGCGTCCTTCAGACACGTAGTTGTTGTCGAAGTTGGCAAATCCCGCGGGCACCTCCACGCGAGTGCCGGGTGGAATGTCCGCCCCATGCCACCGGTTGTCGAAATAGTCGCGCATCGACGTCGTGACGGTCTCCGTCGCCCAGTAGAGCGTGAGCATCGTGAGGAGAAACTCCCGCGAAAAACGCGCGTCGAGGTCGCCGCCGGAGTCGCTCCACGCGCGCCACTTCTCGAGAATCCAGGCCGCCAGTCCGGCAGGCGAATCGTTCAACCCATAGCCGACTGTTTGTGGCCGCGTAGACTGGATCGCCGAATAGCCCCGCTCGGCCTCATCCCAACGGTGCACGTCAGTCACGTATGCGCGTTCGGCCTCGGTCATCGGGCGCGTCCCCTCACCGGTCGGCGGCCAGAGCTCCATCGTCGTCAGATGGATGCCGATCACGGCCGCAGGATTCTCGACGGCCATATACGTCGCGACGCCGGCACCAAAATCTCCGCCTCCGGCTCCATAGCGCTCGTAGCCGAGCCCGTGCATGAGCTCATGCCACAGCCGCGCAACCGTGCGGTAGTTTGCGTGTTCCGGCCGTTCGGAGAAGCCGTATCCCGGAAGCGAGGGAATGACGAGGTCGAAGGCCGGCGCGTCGATGCCGTTGGCTTTGGGGTTGGTCAAGAGGGGCACGAGCGCCAGATGTTCCAGGAACGAGCTCGGCCATCCGTGGGTCAGGATCAACGGGATGCCGAGTCCGTCGCGCGCCCGTTCGTGCACGAAGTGAACGCGGATGCCGCCGACCTCGGCGCGAAAATGCTTGAACGTGTTCAGGCGGCGCTCCTCGGCGCGCCAGTCGAAGCCGTCCGCCCAGTAGCCGAGCAGTCGTTTCAGGTACCCGAGGTCGCTCCCCTGCGCCCAGGCGGCGCCCGGCGCCTGAGGAGGCCAGCGCGTATGCAAGATGCGGGTCCGCAGGTCGGACAGCACGTCATCCGGAATGCGAATGGTAAAGGGCTCGACGCGCATGGCCTACGACCCACGCAGCACAATGAGGCGAACTCCCACCTTCGCGAGCGCTTCCCCAAACAGCCTCTCGTTTTTGTCCAGCGGCTTCTCGCGGCGGCCCCACAATCCACACACTCCGATGACGACACGGTTGGCCGCTGCCGCCAACGCGCACTGTCCAACGAACCGCTGGAATTCGCTGTTGGGGGCCTTGTTTCCCTTGAACTGCAGCCACTTGACCTCGACCACCAGCCTCCCATCGGCTCGATCGACCGCCGCGAGATCGAAGTTGTTTCTCATCCCGAACACGTCGGCTGAATGCCGCTCCTTGCTCCGCTTCCAGCAGGCGCTGCAACCTTCGACGCGGCCGCTGAAATTCCGCGCCGCCGCCTCGCACGTGGGCTGGCACTCCGCCTTCCGCTTCCAGGGGTGCGTGAACACTCTGATCTCGGGATTCGGCAGGGAAATCTCCCAGGCGGCTTTGACGATGACGTCCCTTTCAAAGGTCTTCTCGTTACGAAACCGAGCACCTAGCTTTGTCGTCGAGATCTTCAGACCAAGGGCCTCGCCGAATTCGAGGATGTCCACGGCTCTTCTCCACGCTCTAGGTGTTGGCACCCGGCTCCGCGGGCCCGTGTCCGAGAACAAGCACGTCAAGGACGCGCGACTCAGCAAGTTCGCGCAAGCGGCTCCTGAACCAGTCCACCGCGGCCTCGTGGGAATCGATCGCAGTCGCGCGAGTCCGCGCGACGAGTATCGAGGGGCCGCTGGCCGGCCGCTCCCACTCGACGCTGAAATGGGCCTCTGCAGCCAGCTTGCGCGCCCTGTCTTCCGTTTTCCTGTGGCTGCGCCCCGGCTGCACGGCAACCGTCCAGTACGCCCTCCCATCGTGAGCCGTCAATCCATATCTGAGTGCGTTCCCTTGCCCCCATAGTTCACCCGCAGTGCGAAAGTTGGCGCCAACGAAGTTCATGAGCTCGCCCTCTTTCCGTCTCCACCACAGTCCCGTGGCCTCGAACTCCTCTCCGAATAGCTCCGGCAACTCCCGGTGGATCACCCTGACGACCTCCGACACCTTTTGCGCAAGTTGGTACGCCGGCTCGAGTGAAGCCGCCTCGGCATCGCTGATTGGGCCCAGTGCATCGTTCGACACGTTCTGCTCCTCCAGGAAGGCCAGCAAGTCCCTCCAGCTCCGCTGCGGGTTCCGGGGATGCCGCGCGGACCTGTACAGCTCGTTCCAACTGAGATGATCAACGTCGTCGCGAAGCGCCGCCGGCGCGAGAGTGACGAGCCACACCTCGTAGTCGGCGGCCGCGATGCAACGCCTGTAGGCATCGAGTTGATTCCCGCTCTCGGGCGCCCCGATCTTCACCTCGACCCACACAGCACCGATGAGGCCCCCGCGTTCGCGTGCTTCGAGCACGAGGTCGAGCCGCCCCTCTCCCTCCAGCACCACTTGTGTGGACGGCCTGATCGTCCGCCCCTCCTGGACAGTCAGACCAACACGTGAAGCTTCTTGCGGGTTGAGGCGTTTCAACGCATCAACCATCGGGCCCGCATCGTCGTCGATCGCCATGGCCAGCGCCTCGATCGTGAAGTTCTCCTGCGCGTCGAACGCGCTGTCTTTTGAGTACGTGTAGAGGCGGCTCAATCGCGAGGGGGACGCGTCCGGCATGACTACGGCACCCAGACAGTGAGTGTTGGCGGCACGATCTGCTCCGGCGGCCGCAATTCTGCCTCAGTTCTCGAACCGATGCCGCAGCATGTCCTGGTCAGCCGGCCGGAGGGCCGACGGTGTGAACCACTCGTAGCCAGCCACGAAATAGCTCTCCGTGAGCGTCACCAAGGCCTTGTACTGCGCGGGGTTCAGAGAATCGACGCGGAATTCGCGTGCGTCCACGGGGTCGCGATAGCCGTCGCACACAAAGGCATCGAAGTGGTCGATGGAGCTGAACACGGCAGCCGGGAGTCCGGTCGCGGTGATGATCGGCTGGTTGCTGCTCACGAAGCGATCCCACTGTCGCTTCGCCTCTGCCTTCCGAGGTGACTTGCGGTACGTCATACCCGCGCGTCGCGGTCGCCCACGTTATCGCGATTGTAACGTGCGAGTTGAGCCAGAATGGGAACTCACAGCGGAGACTTCAATGGAAACACTGCTGCTCGACCTCAAGCACGGACTGCGCATGCTCGCCACGCACCGCGCCGTGACGGTCATTGCGGTCCTCACGCTGGCGCTCGGCATCGGCACCAACACCACGGTCTTCACGATACTGAAGGGCATCACCCTGCGCCCGCTGCCGGGCGTCCAGGCGGCCGACGAGCTCGTCGTGCTCCTGTCCGCGTCGAAGACCGGCGAGCGCTGGCCGATGAACTATCGCGACTACACCGACGTGCGCGACGGCAACACCACGCTGGCGGGCGTCGCCGGCACGTTTCCGGTGGCGATGACGATCGGCCGCGGCGAGGATGCCGAGCGGGTGTGGGGTGAGATCGTCTCCGGGAATCTCTTTCGGGTGCTCGGGGTGA
>DASTDQ010000692.1:0-5676 GCA_035710305.1 Vicinamibacterales bacterium
AGAAAGGTGAAGTACTTGAGATACGGAATCGCGTCCCTGTCGTCGGTGTTGAGCCAGAACTGATAGAACTCGTACGGACTGGTTCGTTCCGCGTCCAGCCAGATCGCGCCGCCCTCTGTCTTGCCGAACTTGGTCCCCGACGCCGTCGTCATGAGCGGCATCACGAGGCCGTGTGTCCTGCCGCCTCGCGTGCGACGGATCAGATCCATCCCGGCAGTGATATTGCCCCACTGGTCGCTGCCGCCCATCTGCAACGTGCAGCCAAACCGATCGTAGAGCTCCAGGAAGTCGTACGCCTGCAGCAGAACGTAGCTGAACTCGGTGTACGAGATTCCGCCCTCCCCTTCGACGCGGCGTTTGATCGATTCCTTGGCCAGCAGCGCATTGACGGTGAAATGCTTGCCGACGTCCCGCATGAAGTCGATGGCCTTGAGCCCGGTGAGCCAGTCGGCGTTGTTGACCAGTCGAGCAGGGTTGGTCGGCGTTTCGAAGTCGAGCACACGCGCCAGCTGCGCCCTGATGCCGGCGACGTTCGACTCCACCTGCTCGCGCGACAACAGCTGTCGCTCGGCCGTTTTGCCGCCCGGGTCGCCGATGAGTCCGGTGCCGCCGCCGACGAGCGCGATCGGCGAGTGGCCGCACCGTTGTAACCGCGCCAGGGCCAGCATCACGAGCAGGTTTCCCGCGTGAAGGCTCGAGGCCGTCGGATCGAACCCGATGTACCCGCTGACCTTCTCCTTCGTGAGGACTTCTTCCACGCCTTCAGTGCCGTCCGACACGAGACCGCGCCACGTCAGCTCGCGATAGAGGTCCATCGGCTATTAACTATACTGTCTACAGTCTCGGGTCCACGGTCTGCGGTCGTCGATCATGCCCATCACACGCCGCACAGCGATCAAGGCGGTGCTCGCGACGACGCTTGGCGCCGCAGCCGGTGGCGTCTCCTACGGCGTTGCGGTCGAGCGCCATCGCCTCGGGATCACGAACGCGACCCTGCCGGTGTCGGGCTTGCCTCCCTCGCTCGACGGCCTTCGGATCGGCTTCATCACCGACATCCACCATAGCCGACTCGTCCCGGCGGCCGATGTCATTCGAGCGCTCGAACTGACGATGAGCACCCAGCCCGATCTCGTGGTCCTCGGTGGCGACTACGTCACGTTCGGGGATCGGGCATTCGTGGGTCCGGTTGCCGAGTTGCTCGGCTCGCTGCGCGCCCCGCACGGCGTCTTCGCCATCCTCGGCAACCACGACGACGACAGAGACATGGCGGCGGCGTTAACGGGCAGGGGATTTGTCGTTCTGAGGGATCAGCGGACTGACGTGTCGATCCGCGGGGAGAGGCTGTCGTTCGCCGGGATACGATTCTGGACGCGCCGGACCGCGACCATCGCCGCCGTGCTCAAGGGAGCGCCGGGTACGGCCTTCCTGCTGGCGCACGATCCCCGCCGCCTCGTTCAAGCGGCCGAACTTCGCGTCCCGGCCGTCCTCTCGGGTCACACGCACGGCGGTCAAGTGGTGCTCCCTGGCATCGGCGCACTCGCGCGCCGCCGCTTCCCGGTGCTGGCGGGCCTCGCTCAACGGGACGAGACGTCCATCTTCGTGAGCCGTGGAGTGGGAACCGTGTACGTCCCGGTTCGACTCAACTGCCCTCCGGAGGTCGCGCTCGTCACGCTCCGGCGCGCGCTGGCCTGACCCGCCGGCCTTCGACGGTCCACCCGCCATCGAGCACGAGCTTCACGGCTTCCGGATACACACGATGCTCCTCGGCCAGAATCCGGGCTGAAAGCGTCTCGACGCTGTCGGTCTCGAGGACCGGCACGGGCCGCTGCATCAGGATCGGTCCGGCATCGAGCTCGCGAGTGACGACATGCACCGTCACGCCGGTGATCTTCACTCCGTACTCGAACGCCTGCCGCTGCGCGTCCACTCCAGGGAAGGCAGGAAGCAGCGCCGGATGGATGTTGACGATCGCGTCCGGGAACGCGTCGATCATCGCCGGACCGAGCAGGCGCATGAACCCGGCAAGGCAGACGAGGCCCACACCCCGTTTCCGCAACTCGTCCACGAGTGCGCGATCGTACGCATCGCGCGAGGGCCAGCCGCGATGACTGATATGCAGCGCCTCGATGCCGGCACGACGCGCGCGATCGAGCCCTTCGGCCTCGGCCCTGTTGGAAATCACGACGACGATCGAGGCATCGAGTCGTCCGTCGCCGACCGCATCGATGAGCGCCTGAAGGTTGCTGCCGCGGCCCGAGATGAGGACGCCGAGCCGGCGATTAATGGGGTCGGGAGTCATTTTTCGAGGACAGTGCTTGTCCCAACTGCAGGAAGGCGGCACCGCAGTTGCGTTGTACCCGGCCGTCATGCCGAGACGTCCACGCGCATCCACGGCGGGTTTGATCTTTCACGTCGTCAATCGATCCGCGAAACGTGCGCTTCTTTTCGAGAGTCCGGGTGACTACGCAGCGTTCGAACACGTGTTGGCCGCCGCGATTGCCCGCAGCAGCGTTGCGCTTTTTGCGTACTGCGTGATGCCAAACCACTGGCATCTTCTCCTATCCCCGCACGTCGACGGTGCCCTGTCGCGCTGCATGCACTGGCTGACGACCACCCATGCGCGACGCTGGCAGACGGTCCGTGGGCTCGATGGTCAGGGAGCAGTCTATCAGGGGCGGTTCAAGTCGATTCCAGTCGGCTGCGACGAGCACTTCTTGTGGGTCTGCCGCTACGTCGAGCGAAATGCCCTCCGCGCGTCGCTCGTGAGCCGTGCGGAAGATTGGTCTTGGTCGAGTCTCGCCCGCCGCCATCAGGATCCATTGACGTCCTGGTTGAGCGAATGGCCAGTCCCTCGACCCCGGGACTGGTCAGACATCGTGAACCGGCCCCAGACCGATGCTGAACTGCAGGCATTCAAGACCGCCGTAGCCAAGAACGAGCCGTTCGGCCGCGACGAGTGGAAACGCTCGACGATGGCGCGAATGGGAGTGCTGCCGGCACGTCGCGGCCGGCCCCTGGTAGAAAAATGACTCCCGACCCCATTACAGATATGTGACTGACGGTTCACCGGCGACGATCTCTCCGATCACGGGCGCCGCCAGGACATCCGCCAACGCGTCAGCATGGTCCGGCGCCGAGACAAGGATGAGGCCGACGCCCATGTTGAACGTACGCAGCATGTCGGGATGAGGAACGCCACCCTTCTCCTGGAGCCACGTGAACACGGGAGGGACAGCCCATGACGAAGGCCTGACGACCGCGGCCGTGCCGTCCGGCAGGATTCGCGGAAGGTTGTCGGTAATCCCGCCCCCCGTGATGTGCGCCATGCCTTTGATTCGGCCGCCGGCAAGCAACGGCCTGATCTCTGGCAGGTACGACCGATGGGGCTCGAGCAGGACGTCGCCGATCGTGCCGCCGAGCTCGGGAACGACGTCGTCGATCGAGAGCTTCAAGTGATCGAACACGATTCGCCGCGCGAGCGAATACCCGTTGGTGTGCAAGCCCGAGGACGGCAGTCCGATCAGGACGTCGCCTGGCGCGATCGTACGCCCCGTGATCAGACGCTCGCGTTCGACGACCCCGACAATGAATCCGGCGATGTCGTACTCCCCGTCGGCATAGAAACCCGGCATTTCGGCGGTCTCGCCTCCGAGCAGCACGCAGCCGTTCTCGCGGCAGGCGCGCGCCATGCCCGAGACAACCGATTCGGCCACGGCCGGGGACAGGCGCCCGGTCCCGAAGTAGTCGAGGAAGAAGAGCGGCCGGGCACCCTGCACCAGAATGTCGTTGACGCAGTGATTGACGAGGTCCACGCCAACCGTTCCGTGACGTCCGGCCATGAACGCCACGCGCAGCTTCGTCCCGACACCGTCGGCGCTCGAGACCAGGACAGGATCGCGTGCGAGACCCGGATCGAGACGAAAGAGCCCTCCGAAGGAGCCGATGTCCGACAGGACCGCCGAAGTGAAGGTGGACCTCGCCAGCGCGCGGATGCGGTCCACGGTCTCATTGCCGGCGTCGATGTCGACGCCGGCGGTCTTGTAATCCATTACATCCACACCTAGAACTCGAGCCGCTGGATCAGGGTCTCGGCCAGCGTCCGCGCCGACGAGCCCTCCGCGGCACGCCAATAGCCGGCGCGCACGGCGGCGAAGAACTGCTCCTCGGCGAAGTCCTCTTCGAGGCTGTCAAAACCGTCCTTCAACATAAGGATCGCGGCCTCTCGCGTCGCCTGATCCGCAGCGTCCAGCCGCGACACGGTCCAGTCCGGTTGTCGGAGGGCGACTCCGGCGACGGCGCTGGCCACACGGTCGCGCAGCGAGCTCTGCTTGGCGGCCAGGTTCATTAACGCGGCAAGGGCAGGCTGGTTCTGGGCCTGAGCCACCGCAGCCAGTGCGTCGATCGCCGTTCGGATTTCGGACGGCCTGGCCTTGGGCGCGCTCGCCGCCGAGACGAGGGCGGCAATCTGCTCGCCGCAGCTCTCCCCGACCAGACAGCGTGCGGCCAGTTTCATGAGGGCCGCTTCCGGCGTCAGCTCCGTCAGTTCTTTCAGGGTCTCGGCGGCGTCGGATCCGCCGACGCGGCCAATCGCCAGCACCGCATCGTCCTGCAGCGGACCCATGAGCCGGGCGACGTTGAGGATCGCGTCGAGCGCGTAGGCGGCCCGGTGGCGGCCGAGCGACTCGATCACGGCGCTGCGAAAGAAGTCGAGTCCACGTTGGGTCTCGACGATCATCGGGCGCTGCACGGCCGTCGTCGAACCGAGGGCCCCGAGGGCGCCGATGAGGGCCGGGCGAACGAACTCGGCCTGCTCGGTGTCGAGCGACGCGAGCAGCTGCGTCGCCGTTCTGGGGTCCGGGCGGACCTCGAACCACCTGTAGACGATCTCGCGCACGCGGTCGCTCGGGTCCCTGATCATCTCGCGCATCAACTCGCGCGTTCCGGGATCGTTGAAGGAGGTCAGCACGACGAGCGACTTGTAGCGGACGAACTCGTTCGTGTGCTTCCGGGCTGCTTCGGCGAGGGCCGGCACCGCCGCGGAGGCCGGCGTTCGACGAATCAACTGCGCCGCACGCATCCGCACGGGAAAGTCGGGATCGCCCAGGTTGGCGATGTTCTTCGGCAGGTCCGCCGCAGTGGCGCCTGCCTGCCCCCGGGCGTACGGCGGCGCCGCCGCGCCGACCAGCAGCACCAGCGTCACCGCGAGCGCAGCGGCGAGCACGTCAGCCGACGACAGGGTCCCTTTCAACGTCGGGGATCGAGAACGCCAGAGGTTCGGGCTCCTCCGGCTCGGGATTGAGCTTGAGCGCGAGCTGCAGATACGCCTCTTCGTCCCGTGGGAAGGCGACGGGATAGACACCTGTGTAGCACGACGTGCAATAGCTCTGGCTGCCGCCGTTCACGGCGCCGGTCAGGCCCTGCAGACTCAAGTACGACACGCTGTCGGCGTCGAGGTACTTTCGGATCTCCTCGATCGTGTGTGTCGCCGCGATCAGCTCCGAACGGCGCGGCGTATCGACGCCATAGAAGCACGGTGAAATCGTCGGCGGGCAACTGATGCGCATGTGTACTTCCCGCGCGCCGGCACTTCGGACCATTCGAACGATCTTGCGGCTGGTCGTTCCGCGAACGATCGAGTCGTCCACGAGCACGACGCGTTTGCCCTCGAGGATGCTG
>DASTDQ010000693.1:0-3452 GCA_035710305.1 Vicinamibacterales bacterium
CCTCGTCGTCGAGAAGCTACCGGGCGCCAACACGCTGGAGGTGACGCGGGGCGTGGAGGCGGCGCTGGCCGAGTTACGGCCGGGGCTGCCCGGCGTAGAGCTCGATGCGACTGTCTATCGGTCGGCGAGCTTCATCGAGACGGCGTTCGCCCATCTCACCCAAGCGCTGATCATCGCCGCCGTCCTCGGCGTGCTGATTCTCGGTGCCGTGCTGTACGACCCGCGGACGGTGCTCATCAGCCTCGTGGCGATCCCGTTGGCGCTCGTGGCGGCGGTCGCGGCGGTCAAGCTGGCAGGGGGCACGCTCAATACGATGGTGCTCGCGGGACTCGTGATCGCGCTCGTCGTCGTCGTCGATGAGGCGATCGTCGGGGTGCATGCGATCCTACGGCCGCTACGGCGGCGTCGCCCGGGGATGGAGGGCGAAGACGCAGCGGGGAGCCGTGAGTCCGGAATCCAGGCTGCGGTGCAGGCCGTGGTCGAGGTGCGCGGCCCCATGCTCTACGCCACGCTGATCCTGTTGTTGGCGGTCGTGCCCGTCTTCCTGATGGAAGGCGTGGCCGGCACGTTCTTCACGCCGCTCGCCCTCGCGTACGTCCTCGGGCTACTAGCTGCCATGGTGGTGGCGCTGACCGTCACTCCGGCGCTCGGGCTGCTGCTGCTGCGCAACCGGCCGCTTGACCGACGCTCGGCGCCGCTCGTGCGGTGGCTGCAACACGCCTATGAGCGGATGTTGGCGCGCACGATCAACGCGCCACGCGCCGCACTGTACACAGCCGGCGCTATCGTCGCGGTAGGTCTGGTGGGTTGGCAACTCCTGCAGCAGTCGTTGCTGCCGTCGTTTCAAGAGCGGTATCTGCGGATCGACTGGATCGGCGCGCCGGGCACGTCCCATCCGGCCATGGTCCGGACGCTGGCGCTGGCCAGCCGTGAGCTGCGGTCGATTCCGGGGGTCAGCGGCGCCCCGGTCCATGTGGGACGCGCCGTGACGGGAGATCAGGTGGTGGATGTCAACGCCGGCCAGCTCTGGGTCGCCATCGATCCCAAGGCTGATTACGCGGCAACGGTCGCCGCGATTCAGCAGACGGTCGACGGCTATCCGGGACTCGCGCGCGTCGTGCAGAGCTATCTGACCGACCGCATTCGGGAGGTCTTGGCAGGATCGAGCCAGTCGGTCGTCGTCCGCATCTACGGAAAGAAACGTGACGTGCTGCGCGCCAAGGCGGAGGAAGTCAGGCAGGCGTTGGCGCAAATCGACGGCATCAGCGATCTGCGCGTGGACGGGTACGTCGAGCAACCCCAAGTAGAGATCCAGGTCAACCTCGCCGCGGCCGAGCCCTACGGGCTGAAGCCGGGCGACGTGCGGCGGGCGGCGGCCACGATGTACGCCGGCCTGAACGTCGGGTTCCTGTTCGAAGCACAGAAGATGTACGACGTCGTCGTGTGGGGCACGCCGCAGGTGCGCAACAGCGTGAGTGACATTCGCAATCTGCTGCTCGATACGCCGGGTGGCGGCCACGTGCGCCTCGGCGAAGTCGCCGATGTGCGCATCGCGTCCACGCCCACCGTCATCTACCATGAGGCCCTGCAGAACCGCATCGACGTCGTCGCTGACGTGCGCGGCGCCGATCTCGGCGCCGTCGTCGAGGCCGTCGATGCCCGCCTCGAGGAAGTGGACTTCCCCGTCGAGTACTACCCGAGCCTGCTCGGTGAAAGCGTCGAGCGCGAGACCGCCGAGGAACGGATGCTCAACTTCGCACTCGCCGTCGCGATCGGGATCCTCCTGCTGCTGCAGGCCGCGTTCCGGAGCTGGCGGCTGGCGGTGTCCTTCTTCCTGGCCCTGCCCGTGTCGCTGGTGGGTGGCGTCGTGGGCGCGGTGCTCGACGGGCGCACAATCTCGCTCGGGACGGTGATCGGGTTCGTCGGCGTCCTGGCCATTGCGGTGCGCCACGGGATAATGCTGATCAAGCACTATCAGAGCCTCGAGGAAAACGGCGGCCTGCCGTTCGGGCGCGAGCTGATCTTGCGGGGTACGCGGGACCGGTTCGCACCCATCGTCGTCACGGCACTGATCACGGGCGCGGCGATGGTCCCCCTGGTCCTGTTCGGGAAGGTCAGCGGGCTCGAGATCGTGCACCCAATTGCCGTCGTGATCCTCGGTGGGCTCGTTACGGCCACCGTCTTCTCGCTCCACGTCGTGCCCGCCCTGTACCTGCGCTTCGGGGCCAAGCGCGAGGCCGACCTTGGACTCATGGCTGAAACCGGAGGCTCGCCTTCATGAAGCCGTCGTCGAACGTCCTCGTGGCCGAACACCTGCGGAAGTTCTACGGCCCACGCCTGGCGGTACGGGATCTGTCGTTCTCGTTGAAGTCAGGCCGCATCCTTGGCTTTCTCGGCCCCAACGGGGCGGGGAAGACGACGTCGATCCGCATGCTCACCACGATCATGGAGCCGGACGGCGGCCAGTTCACGGTCGCCGGCATCCCGCACACCAACCCGGAACAGATCCGCCGGGTCATCGGCGTGCTGCCCGAGAGCTTCGGGCTACCCAAGCAGATGACGGGCATCGAGTACGTGACCTACTTCGGCCAGCTCTATGGACGAAGCGCGCGGGACGCGAAGGCGTACGGCCTGCAGCTACTCGAAGAAGTCGGGCTGGCGCAACGAGGCAGGTCGCTGGTCGGGACCTACAGCCACGGAATGCGGCAACGCGTGGGAATTGCGCGCGCCCTCGTCAACGATCCGTCGGTCGTCTTCCTCGACGAGCCGACGCTGGGGCTCGATCCCAAAGGCCAGCAGGAGCTGCGCGAGCTGGTCAAGCGGATCGCGCGCGACCGCAACGCCGGCGTGATCCTCTGCAGCCATATGCTCCCGGAAGTCGAGGCCGTCTGCGATGACGTAGTCATCCTGAGCTCCGGCGAAGTGGTGGCGCAGGGACCCGTGGGCGACGTGACGGGCCGGGCCGAGCAGAACGTCATCCGCGTCCGCGTCCCGATGCCCGCGGTGGAGGAGGCCCAACGGGAGCTGGAGACCCTGGCCAGCGTCCGGCGCGTGGTCGTCGGCACGGGACAGCCCGGTTGGTTGCGCGTCGAAGTAGAAGAGATGGAAGAGCGGCGGCTCAGGGGGCGGCCTGTAGCGGTGGGGGAGAATGAGCCCCTCAGCAATCGCATTCTCCACACGCTGATTCGCGCCGGGATCCCGATCCTGGGCTTCGAGCCGCAGAGCGGTCGCTTGCAGGACGTGTTCCTCGACCTCACCGCTCAGAGCGTCAAATGAAACCCGTCTGGTGGGTCGTGTTCACGCGCGAGCTGCGCGATCTCTGGGTCGGGGGCAAGGCGCTGTACCTGATCCTGATGTACGCGCTGCTGCTGGGCGTCTACGCGTTCGTCCTCGCGAGCAACGCGGAAGTCAAGCTGTTGCCGACGCGGGAAATGGTCGTGGAGCTGGTGAAG
>DASTDQ010000694.1:0-3146 GCA_035710305.1 Vicinamibacterales bacterium
CTGATGGACGGCGGTGTGGTGTCCGCGCCGTCATCGGGCGTGTGGGATCCCGACGAGAGCAAGTGGATCGCCGAGAACACGGGCGTGGCGCCCGACATCGAAGTGGAGCACGATCCCGCGCTCGTCCGGCAGGGCCGCGATCCGCAGCTCGAGAAAGCGATCGAACACGTCCTCGCGGAGCTGGAGAAGAACCCGCCGAAGAAGCTGGTGCGGCCGCCGTATCCGAAGTACCAGACGCTGCGATAAGCATTTGAGTCTTGCGCCAGGCACTCGATTCGGGCCGTACGAAATCGTCACTCCGCTCGGGGCGGGCGGAATGGGCGAAGTCTATCGGGCGCGTGATGCACGGCTGGGACGGGACGTAGCGATCAAGGTGTTGCCCGGCGACGTGGCGCGCGATACCGAACGACGCGCGCGCTTCGACCGGGAAGCGCGCGCCGTTGCGGCGCTCTCGCATCCCAACATTCTCGCCCTCCACGACATCGGCACCGACCACGATCACCTCTACGTGGTGACGGAGTTGCTCGAAGGTCGTACGCTGGCCGAGCGCCTCGCCGAAGGGGCGTTGCCGCTCCGCAAGGCGGTGGAGATCGTCGTCGCGATCGCGCGCGGGCTCGGCGCAGCGCACGCCAAAGGCATCGCACACAGGGATCTCAAGCCGGCCAACATCTTCCTGCTCGCCGATGGCCAGGTGAAGATCCTGGACTTCGGCCTCGCACGATCGGGAGCGCTCGCCGAACCGGGCGCCACGCACACGGCATACACCGATCCGGGCACGATCCTGGGAACCGCCGGCTACATGGCGCCTGAGCAGGTCCGCGGACAGCAGGTCGACGGCCGCGCCGATCTCTTCGCGCTGGGTGTCGTGCTCTACGAGATGATCACCGGGCAACGGGCGTTTGCGCGTGAATCGACCGTCGAGACGCTCAACGCCATCCTGAAGGAGGACCCTCCAGAGCTCACGACGGTGAGTGCGGATGTGCCGCCGGCTCTCGATCGCATCGTCCGGCACTGCCTGGAGAAGAATCCCGCCGAACGATTTCAATCGGCGCGCGACGTGATCTTCGCTCTCGAAACGATGACGAGCGGCAGCGGGTCGGCGGCCGCTATATCGGCGGCCGTTCTGCCGGCACGAACGAGACTCGCCAACGCTCGTATCGCGTGGGTCGTTGCCGCGATCGCGACGACAGCCCTCGTGGCATCGATGCTTTGGCCAGGTACGCCCCCTTCCGATCGCGGCACAGCAAGGTTCGTGGCGATCGGCGCGCCCTACCAGCGGTTCTTCACACACGCGGGCCCGACGATCTCCCCCGATGGCTCCACGGTGGCGTTCTGGGCGCCGAACGCCGATGGACGCGTCCAGTTGTGGGTGCGAGATCTGCGCGGCCCGCAGGCGCGCGCGCTGCCTGACACCGTGATTTCCGAACTCGACATAGGAGGCTTCCAACCGACGTTTTCACCAGACGGGCGCACGCTCCTGGCATTCCTGGACGGGAAGCTGAAACGCGTCTCGATCGATGGCGGCTCGCCACAGACGCTCGCCGACGCGCCGCAGCCACGTGGCGCGACATGGGGCGCCGACAGCCAGATCGTGTATCAACCCGCAGTTGGCGGCCCTCTCTTCGTGGTCGCCGCCTCGGGTGGAGCGCCGCGTCCGCTGCCCGATGCCAAGCCACTCGACGATCGACGCGCCGGACCACGTCACCCCTTCTTCCTGCCTGACGGAAAGCACTTCCTGTTTTCCGATCTGGCCAGGATCTATGTGGCGTCGATCGATGGCGGCCAGCCACGCCTGCTCATCGAAGCGTCCAGCCGCGCGGAGTACGCGGCTGGCCAGTTGCTGTACGTCAAGGACGGCAGCCTGATCGCCCAACCGTTCGATCCCGCATCGCAGCAGCTCACGGGTGAGCCACAACGGGTGGTCGAGAGAGTGGGCTCCGGAGTGACCTCCAGCATTGATTCGACATTTTCAGCGTCAGCGAATGGAGTCCTGGCGTACTGGGAGGGAAGGAGCGTCCCCCTTGCGGAGCTGGTGTGGCTCGATCGCTCAGGACGGCGCGTCGGGACGCTCGGACGGACCGGCTACTACAACTCCCTGACTGCCTCCGCTGACATGTCGCGGATCGCGACCGAGCAGACCGATCCGCAGAGCAACTGGTACGTCACGGATGTCATCGACGTCCCGCGAGATGTCTCCAGCCGGATCTCGTTGACCCCGATCGATCGAGTCAACGCGCTCACGCCGATGATCTCGCGCGATGGGAGCCGCGTGTGGTTGTCGGCGGCGCCGGGGATCTTTCGCGCCGATGTCGGACGCGAGTCGCCGGTCCTGGTTGGGGTCAACGAGGGAGTCGTCTGGCTGACGGATGTGTCCCCCGACGGCAACTGGTTGCTCTATCATGGCCTTGGAGCGGGCACCGCAGGCGATGTCTGGGCGTTGCCTTTGACGGGTAAGCCGACACCCGTGCCGTTGCTGCAGTCTCCTGCACACGAGGTCTTCGCACGTTTCTCGCCTGACGGACGGTGGGTGACGTTCGTGCAGCGCGAAGGCGATGGATTCGCGGTGTATGTCGACGCCTTTCCGGCACGAGGCCAGCGACAGAGAGTGTCTCCAGGCGGAGGGCAGTCGCCGATGTGGAGCGCGGACGGGACGCGGCTCTACTACCTGAATTACCAGTCACCCGGGTTTCGGATGATGGAGGTCCAGCTCGCGCACCCGTCTCAGGGCCTTCGCGTTTCCCCACCTGTCGAACTGTTCCGTGCACCAGATCCGAACGCCACGATCGAGCGGGTGCATTATTGGCCGTCACCCGATGGACAGCGGTTTCTCTACATTGCGAGGCTGGAAGCCGCGATGCCACGAACCATCAACATCGTCCTCGACTGGCCGGCCCTCGTAGGCGCGCCGGCTCGCGCGACACCGCGCGACTAGGAATCGCGGGATGAGAAGCTCACCTATGAGGTGCTCCCGCCGCCAGTGTGCGCGTCGCGTGGAGGAGAATCGTAGAGCGCACGCTTCAGCGTGCGCGTGCGCGTGTGGGCTATTGCAACGAGAACTGAATCGTCATGGTCATCATCACCGGGGTCGGGACGCCGTTGACGAGCGTCGGCGTGAACTCCCACTGCGTCACAGCATCGAGCGCTGC
>DASTDQ010000695.1:0-2685 GCA_035710305.1 Vicinamibacterales bacterium
CTCCTGGTCGTCGGCGCGCAGAATCAGCGCGCGGGCGCATCGGACGCGCTGTCCTACCCGGATCTTCGCGACTGGAACGAGGCGGCCTCCTCCGTGATCGACATCGGGGCATCGCAGTGGCGGAGCATGACGCTCTCGGACGCCGGGCGAGAGCCGGAGCGCTACCAGGGCGCGGCCATCACGTCGAATCTCTTTCCCGTCCTCGGCATCGAGCCGATTCTGGGCCGGGGCTTCGCGCCGGACGAGGATCGCCCGGGTGCCGCCGGTGTGATGCTGCTCAGTCACCATGTCTGGACGACTCGGTACCAGAGCGATCCCGGCACCGTGGGGCGATCGGTGCTCATCGAGGGGACGCCGCACACCATCATCGGCGTCATGCCGCCGGGGTTCGCCTTTCCCGACAATCAACGCCTCTGGATCCCGCTCGGGCCAACGGGTGCGTCCAGCCCGAGGGAGGCGCGGAACCTGTTCGCGATCGGCCGGCTTGCGCCGGGTGCAAGCCGGGAGCAGGCCCGGCAGGCGCTCGATGCGGCCGCGTCGCAGCTGGCGAAGACGTATCCACGGACAAACGGCGGGTGGACCTCGCGTTTCGAGACGCTGCGCGAGGCGTTTCTGCCGGACGAAGTGACGCTGATCCTCGGCTTGATGATGGCGGCCGCCGTGCTGGTGCTCTTCATCGCGTGCTCGAACGTCGCCAACCTTCAGCTCGCCCGCGGCGTGTCGCGCCAACGCGAGATTGCCGTGCGGGCCGCGATTGGCGCGGGCCGCGGGCGCCTCGTGCGCCTGCTGCTGGCCGAGAGCGTGGTGCTCGGCCTGGCGAGCGTGCCGCTCGGCATCCTCCTGGCTGTGATTGGGACGAGGCTTCTCTCCGCAGCGATGCCGGTGGACCAGGTGCCGTACTACGTCACGTGGAGCGTTGACTGGCGCACCATGCTCTATGCGGCAGGCATCGCCGTCGTCACGGCGCTCGTGTTCGGCCTGTTTCCCGCGCTCCATGTCGTGCGCGGCAGCCTGCACGCGACGCTCAAGGACGGCATGCATGGCGCCAGCATCCGGCGATCGCGGCTTCGCGGATCGCTCGTCGTCGCGCAGGTGGCGATGGCCGTCGTGGCGCTGGTGGGCGCGCTGTTGTTCTTGCGGTCGTACGCGAACATCGGCGGGGCCGACATCGGCTTCGACACCGCGCCGCTCATGTCCATGCGCATGATGTTGACGGGGGAGTCGTACGAGGCCAAGGACGCGCGGCTGCGCCGCGTGACCGACCTCGTCGAGCGGATCGAGGCGCGACCGGGCGTCGAGTCGGCGTTCGCGTCGAACTTCGTGCCGATCAGCGGCGGCGGCTGGGGCCCCGAGGTGGAGATCGACGGGCGCACGCCCGTGCCGGGCGAGGACATTACGCTCATCGGCGCGACGGCGCATATGAACAGGACTATCGGCCTGCCCCTGGTCCGCGGGCGCGACTTCACCGATGCCGAGGGGCGGTCGGCCACGCCCGTGGCCGTCATCAACGAGACGATGGCCTCCCGGTTCTGGCCGGGCCGCGAGGCGGTTGGCGGCCGGTTCAGGATGAAGGACCAGCAGGTCTGGTTCACCGTGATCGGCGTGGCGAAGGAGGCCAATCTCTACGGCGTGGGTGTGGGCAACGTGGAGCCGCCTTCGGCGGCCTTCGTGCCGTTCGCGTACCAGCAGACGCCCAATGTGGGGCTGACGATCAGAATGCGCGGCGTCCCGTCCTCGATTACCGCGGCGGTGCGCGACGAGGTGCACGCGGCCGATCCCAACATCCCGATCTTCCAGGTGCGGACGACGGAGGAGACGCGGCGGCTGGGGTACTGGCAGGAGGCGGTGTACGCGTGGGTCTTCGCGACCATCGGCGTCACCGGCCTGCTGCTGGCGTCGATGGGCGTCTTCGGCGTGCTCGCCTATTCCGTCTCGCAGCGCTCGCGCGAGATCGGCGTGCGGATGGCGCTCGGCGCCAGCTCGCGCGACGTCCTCAGGCTGGTCGTGACCGACGGCGTGCTGCTGGCCGGCATCGGGCTTGCGATCGGCCTCGTGCTCGCGCCGCTCGGCACCAGGTTCGCTCAGACCCTCTTGTATCGCGTCGGTCCCTTCGATCCCCTCGCCTTTATCGCCGTCTCGGTGCTCCTCCTCGTCGTCGCCGCCGCGGCCAGCTACGCGCCGGCGCGGCGCGCGGCGAGGATCGATCCGCTCGCTGCGCTGCGGGAGCAATAAGAAGGGGGCAGGGGACAGGGGGCAGGGGCAGGGGCAGGGGGCAGCGTGAAAGCCATCTCCGTCCTCGGCGTACTCGCGTTCTCGATTGCGCTCGCGGCACAGCAGCCGGGTGTGCACCCGGTCAGCGGCCGCGTGTACGCGCGGACGATGAGCGTCGAGGGAGCGCCCTGGCTCGAGCGACGCGAGCGTGAACGGGAAGAAGATCCGGATCTGGCTCTCAGGCTCCTGCGTATCAGGCGCGGGTCAACCGTGGCCGACGTCGGAGCCGGGTCCGGGTACTACACGATCAGGCTCGCCAGGATCGTGGGCCCGATGGGCAAGGTCTACGCGTCCGACATCCAACCCGGGATGATCGCGTTGATTCAGCAGAACGTCGCCCGCGCCAAGATCGACAACGTCGTCCCGGTACTCGGGACGATCGACGATCCGAAGCTGCCCCCCGCGAGCATCGAC
>DASTDQ010000696.1:0-2496 GCA_035710305.1 Vicinamibacterales bacterium
GAGGGGAACGAGCACATAGGTGAGGCTGGTCAGCGCGTATGCTCTCGACAATGGCGCGACTCTGAGCACGTGGAGCCAGCAGATCGTCCAGGCAACCCAGGCAGCGAGCCCCGACAGGACGCGGACGTCCCGTGCGGCGGCGAGCAGGAATTCGAGGCGGCCGAGGCCGGCCAGATGCTGGGCACCCGACTTCAGGAGGAGCTGTCCCGTCGCCGAGAACGCGATCGCAGCCAGGATGAGCGCCAACGTTTGTGCCGACATCGCCAGGGTCATCCTCCTGAAACGCGGGACTCTCCTCTTCCCGCGACGGCAATGACGAGCTTCGTCACCGTGGTCACCAGATGGAGCGCCACTCTCACCGGCAACACACTAGGACCTGCGGAATGCCCGGGGACCAGGGCATAGGATCGTGCCGCTTCGGCAGTCCACGACAGCGCCTGCAGCAGCGACGCGGATGCGGTCAGGAAACTCGGCAGGCCCGCCGACAGGTCTTCTTCGTAATCGACGACATCGTCGATGATCTGGCATTGCATCGCCATTCGAAACAGCGCTGCCACGTCGCCATCGCCATGCGTCGCCCGGATTCCCTCGTCGACACCTTTGGCGTTGAGCGCGATCGCTGTAATCGTTGCCAGCGACAGCCGCGCGACTGCCTCGCGGTACGAACGAACTGCGTCGAAGCACCGCCGATCCCCGCCGGCTGGCGGGCGTCGGGTTTCCAGCTCACGAAGCCGCACGACGAATTCTGCGATCCACGGTCCGAGGCCGGCCTTCTCCAAACGCTGCCGCTGCGCCTGATATTCCTCCGCGCACAGCGGCTTGCGGTCCCACACCGCGTTCGTGCACGCTTGAAAATCCAGAAACGTTGCCAACTCCTGGCGGCGTTGCCGTGACAACGACTGCGAGTGTCGAAGCACGTGAATGGTGTCGAGCGCAACAATGCACAGGACTCGTAGCGGCGTTCGCGGCGCCGCGGAAAAGAAGAGCGGCACACCGCGGAGCAGGCACGTGATGGACACGAGCCCGGCACGCAGCGGTCCAGGAGGAACGCGTCGGGCGCGTGTGTCGCCTCGCTCGGCTCCGGTCAGACGTAGCACAGCACGACCTCGCGCGGACATCTCCACCGAATCGGCAGGAGATCACTCACGCCGCGGCTGACCACGAGCCGCGTCGAATCACGGTGATGACTCAAGAAGCAGTAGGGGTAGATCATCGCGCCCGGAAACAGGCGGTCTCGATACACGCACGCGACGATCTGGCACCCGTGCAGGTGTCCGGCCAGGACCAGGTCGTAGCCGGCATGGTGGCATGTCTTCCAGATGTGCGGATTGTGAGCGCACAGTACACGGACATCCCCATCGCCAGGGCCCGCTGCGTCGGGGCCTGAGACCGCGATCACCCGCCCGCCATGCGTGACTCGCGCCGTGGCGTCATGGATCCAGTGGCCGCCGCCATGCTCGACTGCCTCCCGGACGCGATCCATGCCAATCCGCCGGTCATGGTTGCCGCCGATCGCAAGAACCGATGCGATTTCGCGGAGCCTGCCAACCAGGTCACTCAGCCTGGCCAGTTCGGAGGAACTGTCCACAAGGTCGCCGCCCAGCAGCACCACATCAGGACGGCAGCCTGCGACCGCATCCAAGACTTGCGTGCATAGCCTGTCGGAGCGACCGTTTCGGAGGTGGATGTCGCTGACATACAGCATTCGATACGCGTCGTGCCGCGTCGCGAGACGCTCCTCGCGAACGTGCAAGGCTCGACGCAGTCCGATTTCCAGCGCTCCGCCGGACCACGCCCGTCTCGAGTTCGAGAGCTGCTGACACCTCGCGCTTCCGATCAAATGCACGGCCTCTGAACGTAGCCCTTGACTGTGACGGAGCGCGCGGTGGAAGTCCTCACCGGTTCGTGAGCGGCTCGTGAGATTCGAATGAGATGCCGCCTTTCGCCGATGCGAACTGTGCCGCGGGTGCTAGTGCACCCGCCCTTGGCGTAATTCGGCTTCGGCGGCGTCGAGGTAGGCGTGGTAGCCCTCGGGGTCGATGAACGGGTCTACAGGGTTCTTCGCCGTGGTGCTCGCGACGAACTTGCGGTACCTGCCCCACCATCGTGCATGACACGTCACCCAGATGTCGGCCGGGAGGCTGCGGAGCACGCGGATGCTGCGCTCGCGGTCTGCCGCTTGTTCCGGATACCGCGAGGTTGCCAGCACTCCGAGGTCACACGCGCTGACGACGTTCAGCACGCGGTCACCGTCGCGGACAGGGAATGACCACGACGTACAGCCGCGTGTATGACCGGCCGTGATGTGCGCGGTGAGCGCGATCGGCCCCACACGGATCGTGTCGCCGTCCTTGAACCGGTGGTCGACGCGCGCGGGCGGATAGCCGAGGATCCCGATCCAGGTGAGCGCCCTCAACGGCAGGATCCCATCGGGGTCGTCGCCGCCGGAGGCGAGGGAGTCGGCGCTTGCGTCGCTGGCCCACAACCGGGCACCCG
>DASTDQ010000697.1:0-5366 GCA_035710305.1 Vicinamibacterales bacterium
TGCGCGCGGACCCCGAGACGCTCCGCCGCCATCGCAACGACCGTCCGCAGGGCGGCGGCCGTTCGCCCCTGCCGGCCGATGATCTTCCCCATATCGTTGGGCGCCGTCGTCAACTCCACCACCGTCATGCCCCGTCGGACCGATTCGGTCACTTTGACCTGTTCAGGACGATCGACCAGCGCCTTCGCCACGACCTCGACGACGGCACGGATGGGACTGGCCTTGGCAGCGCTCTGGCCTTCTTCTTCTTCCATCGTCGTCACTGAGCCGGCGCCTCGGTCGGGGCCGACAGGTCGCGCGACAGGTGCCTGGCGAGCAGCGTGCGCACCGAGTTCGACGGTTGAGCGCCAAGCTGCAACCAGTGCTGCACGCGTGCCTTGTTGATCTCCACGCGCGCCGGTTTCTCGCTGGGATGGTACGTTCCCACGTTCTCGACGAAGGTACTCTCGCGCGCCGACTTCGCCTCGGTGACAACCACACGGAAGTAGGGCTTCTTCTTCGCGCCTACACGTCTCATTCGAATGGCTAGCATCTGTTACTCCGGTCTACGGTCTTCGGTCTACGGTCACCGCGACTTGATCAACCCCCACGGTCCGCCCTTCTTCCGCTTCCTGCCGCCCGCCTGTGCGAAGCCGGCCTGCGCCTGATGCGACAGCTTCGGCATCCCTTTCATCCCTTTCATCCCCTTCAGGGCCGCCGTGCCGCCGCGGCCGATCATCTGCAGCATCCGCTTCATGTCGGAGAACTGCTTCAGAAGTCGGTTCACGTCGGCAACGGTCGTGCCGCTGCCGAGGGCGATCCGCCTGCGGCGGCTCCCGCCTATCAGGTTTTCGTTGCTCCGTTCAGCCGGCGTCATCGAGCAGATGATCGCCTCGATCCGCGCAAGCTGCTTTTCGTCCGGCTTGTTCTCTCCAAGCTGCTTCAGGCTGCCGAGCCCCGGAATCATCCCGAGCACGCTCTCGAGGGGCCCCATCCGCTTCAGCGCCTTGAGCTGCGTGCGGAAGTCGTCGAGCGTGAACTGATTCTTCCGCAGCTTCTCTTCGAGCTGCTCGGCCTCGTCTTCTCCGATCGCCTGCTCGGCGCGTTCGATGAGCGACAGCACGTCGCCCATCCCGAGAATCCGCGAAACGATCCGATCCGGGTGGAAGAGCTCGAGGTCTTCGAGGCGCTCACCGCTGCCGATGAACGCCACGGGCACCCCGACGACGGACACGACCGAGAGCGCCGCGCCACCTCGCGCGTCGCCATCGAGCTTGGTCAGGACGACGCCGGTCACACCCACGCGGCGATTGAACTCGCCAGCGCTCTTGATGGCGTCCTGCCCCGTCATCGCATCGGCGACATACAGCAGGTCCGACGGCTGAACCGCGTCCTTGATCGCCTGCAACTCGTCCATCAGCTCGTCGTCGATGTGCAGGCGGCCCGCGGTATCGACGATGACCGTATCGAAGCCCTTCGCCCTCGCCTCCCTCAGCGCGCCCGACGCGCGCTCCACCGGGTCGAGCGTCTCGGGCGCGAACACCCTCACCTCTGCCTGCTCGGCCACGACGGCGAGCTGCTGAATGGCCGCGGGGCGCCTGACGTCGGTCGATACCAGCAGCGGATGGTGCCCTTGACGACGGAGCCAGCGGCCCAGCTTGCCGCAGGTCGTCGTCTTGCCCGATCCCTGCAGCCCGAGCAGCAGGACGACGCGAGGCTTCGGCGCGCTCTTCGTCAGCCCGCCTTCCGCCTCGCCGAACAGCGCGAGCAGTTCGTCCCTGACAATCTTGACGACCTGCTGCACCGGCGTCAGGCTCTTGAGCACCGCCTGGTCCGTCGCCTTGTCGCGGACCCGATCGATGAACGCCTTGACGACCTGAAAGTTGACGTCCGCCTCGAGCAGCGCGAGCCGGATCTCCCGGAGGGCTGACTCGAGGTGCTCCCCCGTCAGCCGTACTTCGCCCCGCAACGAGGTAAAGGCGCTCTGGATGCGGGTGCTGAGTGATTCGAACAAACCCTTATCTTATGGCAACTTGACTGCGCATCGCAAGGAGGACTGGCCTATAATTCGGCCATGCTCCACCACACGCGCTCGCTCTCGCTCGTCGCGATTCTGGGGCTCTGTGGCGCGACGGCGATCGTCGCCGCCCAGAGTCAGACCATCGATTCCGCGCGCGGGGCCAGTACGAGCGGCTCCGGCGTGTCGGCAAGCCGGGCGTGGAGTCCGCCCACCGGGCCCGCGCCCCGACTTCCAAGCGGCCGGCCCGATTTCAGCGGCGTGTGGGACCACCAGTACGTGCCGGACATGACCGCGACGAACCAGCGGAACCCGGCGCTGCAGAAAGGTCCGAAAGAGCTGCCGTACACGCCGGCCGGACTCGAGAACATGAAGCAGTACAACCCGGAACGGGACGGCGACTACACCGGCATGTGCATGCCGTACGGCCTGACGAGGTCGATGAACGCCCCCTACCCGATTCAGATCTTTCAGAACGACAGGTACATCGCCTTCCTGTTCGAAGTGAGCACGTGGTTCCACGTCGTGCCGTTTCGAAACGAGCATCCAAAGGATCCCGACCCGACATGGTTCGGCAACTCCATCGCGAAGTGGGAGGGCGACACGCTCGTCATCGACACGATCGGCTTCAACGGCTATACCCGGCTGGACACCTTCGGTCATCCCCACAGCGACAAGCTGCACGTGGTGCAGACCTTCAAGCACGTGGACGCCGGCCACGTCGCGTACACCGTCACCATCAACGATCCGGTCCACTACACGCAGCCGTGGAGTAACGAGCGGACGATGACGCTGTCAAACGGCGAACTGCTCGAGTACTCGTGCGAGGAGAACAACCGCGGGATATGGGAGGGGCGCATCAAGCCGTGGTTCCCGCCCAATGCGAACCCGCCTCGCGGCCAGCCGGCGTTTCCGGGCGGGCGGTAGCGGTGGTACCGGTAGAGGCGAGTCTTTCCTGGGCCTGAGCGAAGTCGAAGGCAGACTCGCCTGAGCACAATGATCGAAAAGGAACGCGAAAAGGCGATCGTCAACGGCGTCCCCGTCGCACGGCGCCACATCTTTCTCTGCTCCGAGCAGACCAAGCCGAAGTGCTGCGACATGGAGCGCGGCATCGCGGCGTGGGAGTTCCTCAAGCGCCGGCTCAAAGAACTTGGGCTGTCCGAACAGGGCGGGATTCTTCGAAGCAAGGCCAATTGCCTCCGTATCTGCGAAGGCGGCCCCATCGCCGTCGTCTATCCGGAGGGCGCGTGGTACCGGGAGTGCGATCCTGCGGCGCTCGAGCGGATCATCCAGGAGCATCTCATCGGTGGACGCGTGGTAGAGGACCTGCTCATCACGGAACACCGTCTGGAGTGAACCGTCTGCAAGCGGGAAGTTCAAAGGTCAAAGTCGGAAGTAACTCCAAAGTACAACGGTTGTCACTGTGCCTTCGTGGGTAAGCCAGCGGAGAGTTCTCGCGGCGAAGGCGTTGGGGACAAAGGCGAAGGCTTCGGGGGAAAAGGCGTTGGGAAGCGCCTCATTACTCCCGTGTCATCGTACCACCCCTCCAGGACGACGCCCCCACGGGGGCCTGTCTGCGCCTGTACCGTCGTCAACAGCGTTGGGCCGCCGAGCGACAGCCACACCAAGCACACTGCGATCACCGTCAGTACCGCCTTCGTGTATCGGTCTACCGTCATATCGCCTCCTCGCGCTTTAACGGCGCTTCCGGCTTGCGCTGGCCTTCCGATTCGAGGAACGGACTACTTCACCACCCTGAGCGTGACCTCGATCCTGATCGTCTCTCCACTGACACGATCGGTCGCCGCGGTGTACTGCCGCGTCTGCCCGTCACGCAGCAAGAGCGTGTTGCGGGCCCTGAAGCTTCGAAAGGACGGCGACTCACCCGTTTTCGCACCGTCCCCACTCGTGTAGACAGAGCTTTCGTCGATCTCCACTCGCAGGTCGAACCGGCCGTCATCGATTGACGTGGCACGGCAGTTGATGCTGGTCCCGATGTTCTTGTACTGGAAGGACACCAGAGGACTGGGCTTGCCGTCTCCGGCAGGCGTGAACGTCGTCATGGGGATGGGCACGTCACCGCCAATGTTCAGTTGCGTGGCTTCCGAGTTGGCGTTCACCGCCAGCGTATACGGCAGACTGCTGACCTTCTTCTCTCCCTGATACCTCGAGATGATGACCTGGACTTCGAGCGGGATGGCGAGCGTCGGTCTCGACGGCGGCCGGGCGGGGACGACCAGCTCGGGAACAGGAGCAGGCTTCGGCTCCTGCGCCTGCGCCGCACCGCCGGCGGCGGTCATCACGACGAGCACCGCAATGGTCAGTCGATGTAGCTTCACTGGGCGTCTCCTTCGGAAACTGCGAACTGCGGGAACGGCTCAATGACGACCGGATCGATCGTGAGCCACGGCGGCCCTGACGTCTCTACGCTGGCCAGTGCTTCTGCGATCGGCTTCACGTCCTTCTGCTTGCTCAGGCTCGCCAGCAGGAGCTGGAAGCCGATCTTCTCTTCCTCGGAAATCAACACTTCCGGCGCACGAGGCCGAACCGGCTGTGCCTGTGCAGGCGATGGCTGACGCTCAGCGATCGCCGGGGCCGTCAACGCCGGCAACTTCGCATCGGGGTGCCGCTGCACCGCGATCGGCGCGATCTCCTGACCGACCGCCGACGGCTCCGGCTCTCTCCACGCGTAGACGGCAAGCACGACGGCGACAGCCGTGACGACCGTCCCGGCCGCCCAGTGCCAGCGGAGCGGCCAGCCGGCCGGCCTCTCTTCTTCCGCCACCCGTGCCCGGACTTTCGCAAGAAACTCCGGCGACGGATCGACGGCAAGCGCCGCCTCGATCTCCCGCTCGAGCGTCTCGTCGTTCAGCGGCTCGTGTTGGTGACCATCCATGACAACCGTTCCTTCAGCTGCTTCCTCGCCAGGAAGAGACGCGATTTCACCGTTCCCTCCGGCACGTCCAGCAGCGCTCCGACTTCCTTCAAGTCGTGACCCTCGATCCCGGCGAGCACCGCGACCAGCCTCAACTTCTCCGGCAGCGCCTCGATGGCCGCCCACAACCCATCGGCCCTTTCCTTCGCCGTGACCGTGTCAGCCGTCGAGGGCGCCTGCGGGCGCCAGGAAAGATCCGGTTCGACCGTCAGTCCGTCCGCGCTCGGAACCTCCCGCGCCAGGCGGCGGCGGATCGACCGCTGGCGATCGAGCGCCATGCGCCACGTGATGCGAACGATCCAGGCGCGGAACCGATCGCGATCGCGGAGCTGGCCGAACCTGCGGTACGCCTTGGCGAACGCTTCCTGCGTGACGTCCTCGGCGTCTTCCCTGTGCCGGAGCACGCTGTACGCCACCCGGAATGCCAGCGTTGCG
>DASTDQ010000698.1:0-3188 GCA_035710305.1 Vicinamibacterales bacterium
CGGCCGACGGGATGGTGCTGAAGATCGAGCCGGCGGATTGACGACAGGAGACAGGGGGTAGGGGGCCGGGGGCGGGGGGCAGGGCTGTCCGGGGTCAGGCGGATGGCAGCGGGGGGCCTTACTGCGAAGATCATCAGCGACCGCTGGAGCCATTGGCGAACTGAGATCTGCAGCCTTCATCCTTAGACAGCCCTGCCCCCTGCCCCCTGCCCCCCGCTCTATTCCGATCGCAGCGCGATCAACGGATCGACCCGCGTGGCCCGCCTCGCCGGGCCGTAGGCCGCCGCGAGCGCGACGAGCGTGAACCCGGCCGACGCGGCCACGAAGGCCGGCGGATCGAGCGGCGTCACGCCAAAGAGGAGGTCCTCGAGGTAACGCGACAGCATCGCAGCGCCCGACACGCCCGTGATGAGGCCAACAATGGTGAGTGCCGCACTCTGGCGGAGGACGAGCCCGACCACCTGGCCGCGTCGCGCGCCGAGCGCCATCCGAATGCCGATCTCGCGGGCCCGCCGCGACACTGCATAGGCGAGCACGCCGTAGACGCCGATACACGCGAGCGCCGCGGCGACGCCGGCGAATATGCCGAGCAGAACGGCATACAGACGGGGGCGGGAGATCGCGTTCGACACGATTTGCCCCATCGTCGCGATGTTGTCTACCGTAGCCTGGGGGTCGAGCTGGCGGACGATCGCCCGCACGCTTCGGACGAGGGCGACGGGGTCGTTCTTGGTGCGAACGACGAAGTACGTCCCGTTCAGCGCCGGCGGCGGAGCGATGTAGTCGATGATGTACATCTCCGGCTGCGGCGGCTGCTGCAGCGTGAACTGCCTGAAGTCTTCCAGGATGCCGACCACCTCCCACGACGCCCTCGACGAATAGATCCGCCGGCCGATTGGCGGACCGTCGAAGAACCCGCTTCGCGCGAACGCGCGGCTGATCAGCGCCTCGCCGCGCGCGTCTTCACCCTGGCTGAAGCCACGCCCCTCCACGACGCGCATCCCCATCGCGTCCGGCAAGCCGGGGCTGACGACGTGCAGTCCGGGAAACGGCGGCTTGGCGGGCTGCCCTGGTTCGTATGGCCTGGCGCTCACGTCACGCCTGAGGCCCTGCTGGATCAGCGGGAGGTTGTTCGAGTACCCCGCCGCGGACACGCCGGGCAGCGATCGCAGCCGCTCGACCACTTGTTCGGCGAACGCCCTGCCCGCGTCGTCGGATGAAGGTCGCGGTGACGCCTGGAACGTGATTGCGTTCGTCGGGTCGTACCCCCGCTCGACGCCCGAGAGCATGACGAAGCTCCGCATGAGCAGCAGGCCGCCGACGAGCAGCATTACGGCCATGGCGATCTCGGCGACGACGAGCACGCCCCGAACGCGGCCGCCTGCGGTTCGCTCGCGCAGCAG
Source organism: Vicinamibacterales bacterium (assembly GCA_035710305.1). Taxonomy (GTDB): domain Bacteria; phylum Acidobacteriota; class Vicinamibacteria; order Vicinamibacterales; family UBA2999; genus Gp6-AA40. The sequence goes on from DASTDQ010000698.1 coordinate 1,404, forward strand.
CTCCATCTCGTGCGCCCGAGTGCGCGAATGCCGAAGCGCCGGCCAGAGCCCGAAGACGAGCCCGGTCACGATCGCCACGCCCACGGTAAAAGCGAGCGCGGTGGAATCGACGGCGATCTCGTCGAGCCGGGGCAGGCTGACGCCGGCCCCTCCAAGGTCGCGCCTGTCCAGCGTCGTCGCAAGGACGCGAAGAACCCGGATCCCGCCAAGCGCCACCGCCGTTCCAGCGGCGCCCCCAATCAGCGCAAGCAGCACGCTTTCCGTCATCAACTGTCGAACCAGGCGGCCAGGGCTCGCGCCGACGGCACGGCGAACGGCAATCTCGTGTTCGCGCGACGTGAGCCGCGCCATCAGGAGATTCGCCACGTTGATGCAGGCGATGAGGAGCACGAGCCCGACGGCTGCGGCGAGGATCAGCAGAGCCGGCCTGATGGACGCGACGATTTCATCCTGTACACCGGCCAGCTCGTATCGCCCCTGCCGGCCCGCACTCGGGGGCAACACGGCGTTCACGTCGTCCTCGGCCGCTTTGCGTGACACCCCGTCGCGCACGCGCGCCATGACCAGAGGAGCGATGATGTTGCCGTTCGGTCCCGGCAGCGAGTACGGCACCCAGTACTGCGCGGGAGTGTTCGGAAGAGTGAAGCCGGACGGCATCACTCCCGAGACGGTGTGTCCCCGCCCGTCCAGTGCGATGACCTTGCCGACGACAGCCGGATCGCCGTTGAAGTATCGCTGCCAGATGTCGTAGCTCAGGACGACGACGGCGTTGGCGCCGGGTGACTCCTCGTGGGGTTCGAACGTCTGCCCGAGCAGGGCCGATGCGCCGAGCATGGGAAAGGCGGCGGCCGACACCTGCAGCCCCGACAGGCGTACGGCATCGCCTTGACCTGTCAACGTCGATGTCGTTTGCACGTACGCAGTCACATACGCAAGGCTGCGGGTTCCCGTGCGCAGCGCATCGAAGGTGGGCGGGAGCAGCCACGGCACCCGCCGCACGTTCGGCCCTCCGAATGCGCTCTGGGGACCAAAGACCAGCACCAGACGATCGGCGTCCGGGTACGGCAGCGGCCGCAGGAGCACGGCGTTGACGACGCTGAAGATGGCAGTGTTGGCGCCGATCCCGAGCGCAAGAGTCAGCACGGCCACGGCCGTAAAGCCGGGGGTGCGAGCGAGCATCCGCGCCGCATGCCGCATGTCACGCAGCAGATCGTCCAGCCACGCAAACGACCGGGCGTCGCGGTGGAGATCCTTGGCGTGCGCGCTGCTGCCGAGCGCGCGACGCGCGGCGAGCCGCGCGTCGGCCGGCGGCAACCCTCGACGGCGGTACTCGTCCTCGAGCAATGCGAGATGGGCGCCAAGCTCGCGGTCGAGATCGTCCTCGGACGGGTTCGGCCGAAAGACGTTGAGCAGGCGAAGAACGAACCGGCGCACGGTCCTCTCCTAGGATTCGTTGACGAGCAGCTTGTCCACGAGGCCCGCCAGGCGGCGCCACCGCTCGGCCTGCTTGCCGAGGGCCCGGGTACCGGCTCTTGTGATGCCGTAGTACTTCGCCTCGCGGTTGCTCTCAGTCCGCTGCCAGGCGCCCCTGATCCAGCCCTTCTGCTCGAGGCGTACGAGCGCCGGATAGAGCGTGCCCTGGTTCAGCATCAGCGGGTGCTCGGCTACCTGCTCGAGCCGGGCGGCGAGCCCGTAAGCATGCTGCGGCCCCATCGTCGCCAGCGCCCGCAGCACGATCAGATCGAGCGTTCCCTGCAGCAATTCGACGCGTTCGGCCATTCCACT
>DASTDQ010000699.1:0-2971 GCA_035710305.1 Vicinamibacterales bacterium
GTGCGCGTTTCGCCCGTGAGGACGACTGAGTACGTCTTGATGGCGGACAACGCCGACGGGGCCGGTGTCAAACGCAGCGTGACCTTCGTCGTGACATCACCGCAACGTCTCCAACAGCCTCCCCCCCCGGCCGTCGCCAAGGAGTGACACGATGAGAACTGCGGCGGCTCATCCGCGAGCTCGAGGCGCGCGTGTCACAGGAGGCGCCTCCGGACAAAGCTGGTGCAGCCGTGGAGCGCGTTCGAGAACTCGACGCTGCCGGATGGATCCGCAAACAGGCCCAGCCGACAGAAGACGGCGCCTCGCGTTCACCCATCCCGTCCCGGAACTTCTTGCGTTGAAAGGAGCTTGGGCGCTCGGGGAACAATCGGCCGTCCCTCATACTCCGCCCATGGTCATACAGCCCGATCGCACGTAAAACGTGCGGGTTCCGATCGAACTCGTAAGGGGGTGGGCAATGTCGGGTGGGGAATGGGCAGTTCGGTGGCGCCATGACGGCCAGCTCGCGCGCGCCGTCGTATCGGCGCTCGAAAGGAGCGCGGTCGTTCCGGAAGGCAAGATCTGGGTTGCCGTCAGGGACGGCCAGGTGACGCTGAAGGGGCAGGTTGACTCGGATCGTCAGCGCGCGGCAGCGGTGACGCTCGCGCACGATCTGACGGGCGTTCGCCGCGTGGTCGATTCGATCACGGTCGCCGAGCGGGCTCTCAGCGCGGCAGGAGCCGCGACAGCTCTTCATTCCAGTTGAGGACGACCTAAGAAACCGGTCTACACTGGACCTGCCGTGGGTCAGGCCGGTCACACGCGACGACAGGTTCTGAAGGCCGCGATGGGCGGCGCCGCCGGAGTCCTTCTGGGGGCACCCGCCTTCGCCGCTCCGCGGCTTCGGCGGGGCAAGCCCGTCCAGACTGCTTCCGACACCGCAGGCATGCTGCGGCTGAGTGACGATCTGTTCGTCATCACGATCCCTGGAGAAGCCAACGTCGTCGCGCACATCGGCCCGGACGGCGTCGTGCTCGTCGATGGCGCATCGGCCCGCGCGTCGGATGCGCTGATGAAAGCAGTCGCCGCGCTGCCAGGCGGCGGTCCGGTGCGGACGATCTTCAATACGCATTGGCACCCCGAGCAGACCGGCTCGAACGAGCGGCTCGGCAAGGCGGGCAACACGATCATCGCGCACGAGAACACGCGCCTCTGGCTGACGACCGACGTCACGTGGCCGTGGAGCGGGCAGCGGTTCACGCGCCTGCCGAAGGCCGCGCAGCCCAACAAGACGTTCTACACGACGGGCACCCTCGACTCGGGCGTCCGCTACGGCTACATTCCCGACGCGGCGCACACCGACGGCGATCTCTACGTGTACTTCCCGAAACAGAACGTGCTCGCGGTGGGCGACGTCGTGTCGGGCCAGGGCTGGCCGGTCGTGGACTACGCGACCGGGGGCTGGATTGGCGGCATGGTCGGAGGGCTGCAACGATTGCTGTCGCTGGCCAATGACGAGACGCGAATCGTGCCCGGGCGCGGGCCCGTGCTCGGCCTGAAAGATCTCAAGTCACAGGCCCAGATGTATGGCACGATCTACGAACGGCTGACGCAGCTGCTGAACAAAGGGCGCGGACCGGGTGAGGCCGTGGCCGCGCAGCCGACCAAGGAGTTCGACGCGCAGATGGGCAACAGCGACGAGTTCGTTCGGCGCGCCTTCGAGAGCCTCTGGGCCTACCTGTCGCCTGACGCATGAACGTCGAGTCACGTGATTGGGGCCAGAGATCCCGTGTTCACGCTTCTTGGTTCTGACTTCTCGGTTCGTGTTCACGTTCGGTTCGAGGTTCGGCGTGTTCGGGGTTCGGCGTTCCCTCCGGGGGGCTTGGCGATGCCGGCCGCATCTCTCTCCGAACCTGAACACGAACAGAGAAGCGAGAACGGAGAAGGGCGAACGACGGATCTCGTGCTCGATTCAAGGGACTTACTCCACAGCTCGCTTGTGTTGAGGCCTTCGGCGCCGGCCCGGGGAACAAATCCGGCCGATTCCGATCGGAAACGACCTGGCTAATGGGATCAACACAAGCGAGCCCTGGGGTTAGATTGGATTCGACGATGGCTGTTGTGGTCACGACCGAGCGCTGGAGGAGATCGCGAGCGAGCACGGAGGCGTTGGCCGCGGAACGTAGGAGAGCCCGATTGCTGGCGGGGCTCGTCATCGTCGCCGCATTCTTCCTCCTGGCGTGGTTCTTCGGCTGGAATCTGATTCCAGGCCCCGTCCATTCCGTGGTGTACACGGCGCCTCAGCAGACGGCCCCCGCGTCCCCGGCGCCGCGGGTGCAGGGACCGCTGTCCACGATGCAGCAATACTGTGTGTCGTGCCACAACGATCGCACGAAGATTGCCGGTGTCAGCTTCGAAGCGGTGACGGCCGACAGCATTGGCCAGCACGCGGACGTGTTCGAGAAGGCCGTGCGCAAGATGCGCGGCCGCGTGATGCCGCCGCCCAATGCGCGCCAGCCTGACGCCGCGGCGCTCGATTCGCTGGTCGCCTACCTCGAGGGATCTCTCGATCGGTATGCAGGTAAGGCCCACGTGCCGGACAAGGTCGTCCTGCACCGGCTCAATCGCAAGGAGTACTCCAACGCGGTTCGCGACCTGCTCGCCGTTGACTTCGACGCGAGTACGGTGCTGCCGGCCGACGACGTGGCCGAGGGGTTCGACAACATCGCGACCGCGCTGCAGGTGTCGCCCTCCTTCATCGAGCAGTACGTGATCGCGGCGCGCGCCGTGGCCGTGAAAGCCGTGGGCCGCCCCGACGCGAGGCCCGGCGGCTGGACCTTCCGCGCCGGAGCGGGCTCACAGTTGACGCACGTGCCGGGCCTGCCGCTCGGCACGCGCGGCGGCATTCTCGCCAACGTCGATCTCCCGTCCGACGGCGAATACGTCGTCGACATCGCCGACATGGCCACCCACATCTGGGGCAACGGCATGG